>JACCUE010000106.1 GCA_013812005.1 Thermoleophilaceae bacterium | reverse complement strand
GCGCCGAGCAGCTCACGCTCGAGCTCGGACGCGTCGGTGAGCATGGCGAGGGCCTGGTCGGAGTGGGCGGCGATCACCACCTCGTCGAAGCGCTCCGTCTCACAGCCGTCGGCGGCGATCTCTACGTGGTCTTCGTGGCGGGTCACCGAGCGCACCGGCGCGGACAGGCGCACGCGGTCGGCGAAGGGTCGTGAGATCGCCTCGACATAGGTCCGCGAGCCCCCGGTCACGGTGCGCCACTGCGGCCGGTCGGTGAAGCCGAGCATGCCGTGGTTGTGGAAGAAGCGCGCGAGGAAGCTCGCGGGGAAGGACCACATCCCGTCGGGGTCGGCGGACCACACGGCGGCGGCCTGGGGCACGATCAGGCGCTCCACGAACCAGTCGCCGTAGCCGCCGTCGGCGAGGAACTGCCGCAGGGAGGGACCCTCGTTCAGAGACATCTCCAGCAGTGACCGCGCCTGGCGGTTGAACCGCGCGAGGTCGGCGACCATCCTCAAAAAGCGCGGGCTGGCCGCGTGCGCCGGCCTGGCGAACAGGCCCCGCGGCGTGCCCGCGTACTCGAAGTCGGCGCCGTCGCTCACCGAGAAGCTCATGTGCGATGGCTGGGTGCTCACGCCCAGCTCGGCCAGCAGCGGCTCGAAGTTCGGGTAGTTGCGGTCGTTGAGCACGATGAAGCCGGTGTCCACCCAATGGGTCTCGTCGGCCAGGTCCACGCGCACGGTGTTGGAGTGCCCGCCCAGGCGCTCGCTCGCCTCGTAGACCGTGATGTCGTGTCCGGGGTGCAGGCGGTGGGCGGCTACGAGCCCCGAGATGCCGCTGCCGACGACCGCGATCTTCATCGCTTCATCCCGGCGAGCAACAGCGCGCCGGCGAGAGCCGAGCCGCCGCCGAGGGCTACCGTGCCCCAGCGGGCGTTGCCCGGAAGCGCGTCGGGCGGGGCGGCGAGCGTGGACACGACGTCGGAGAGGTCACAGCCGATCGCCGCGGCGATCCAGTGGGCCAGGCGATCCTCGTCGCCGAGGGCCGCCAGGGCGCCCGCCGACAGCGCGACGTCGCGGGCGCCGAGACCGCGAATCACGATCTTGACTGCTCCCCTGTGCGCATCCTTGCCGATCCAGCCTGAGGCCACCTTGTCGGGGCGAGACATCAGGCCCAGGCCGAAGGCGAGGCGCCCGAGGGCAAAGGCGGTGATCAGGCGGCGAGTGGAGAGCATCTCCGGTTTCTACGCCGGAGGGCGTCTCTCCGATCAGTTGCGGCCGGGTGGGCTAGATTCTCTCTACCTAGCCTTCCGCGAGTGAGGAGAACGGGTTGGACACCAGCCGGCTGAAGACGCTTCCTCTGTTCGAGTCCGTGCCGGACGAGGACCTGGAGAAGATCTCGCCCTTCGTGAGCGAGGTCTCGGTGTCCCAGGGCAAGTCACTGGTCACCGAGGGTGACTTCGCGTACGAGTTCATGGCGATCGAGGAGGGAACGGCCGAGGTGACCCGGGGCGACGAGAAGCTCGCCGAGCTCGGACCGGGGGATTTCTTCGGCGAGATGGGGCTGCTCGGTGACGACAGGCGCAACGCGACCGTGGTGGCCACGTCGCCGATGCGGCTGCTCACCCTGGACCAATGGGACATGAGGCGCCTCGAGAAGGTCGTTCCCAGCGCCGCGGAGAAGATCCACTCGGCGGCACGCGCCCGCGGCAACGCCTGAGATCTGAGCCCGCCCCACGGCTACCCTGCCCGCGTGCCCGTCGCGCGTGAGCCCGCCGCCCGCCGGCGACTGATCGCTCTCTGCGCGACGGCCGCCGCGGCCCTTGTCGCCGGTGTCGTGATCGGCGCCGGCACCGGGGCCGAGAAGCAGGCTCCGGGCGAGCGCGATACCGGCGAACCGGCCGGCGCCCCCAGCGAGCGTTCCGATTCCGCGGCCAAGCTGCCGCTCGAGCGCGCCGTGGGCGAGGTGCTGATCATGAGCTTCGACGGCACGGAGGCGCCCGCGTACATTCGCCGGCGGTTGCGCGACGGCGAGGGCGCCGGCGTGATCCTGTTCGGCAAGAACGCTCCGGATTCGGACACGCTGAGGGCCCTGACCGACTCGCTGCAGCAAGCTGCGCGGGGAGGGGCGATCGTGGCCACCGATCAGGAGGGCGGAGACATTCGCAGCGTGCCGTTCGCCGCCCCGGAGCCTTCACAGGGCGTACTGACCACGCCAGACGCCGCCGCGCAGGCCGCCGGCGAGGGCGCTCGCGCCCTTCGCGTTGCGGGGATCAACGTGAACCTGGCCCCGGTGGCGGACGTGGCCTCGGGGCCGGCGTCGGTGGTCGCCGGTCGCGCGTACGGGGCCGATGCCCAGACGGTGCCTGCGATGGTCAGGGCCGCGGTGCGCGCCCACGACGACGAAGGGGTTGGCGCGACCGTCAAGCACTTTCCCGGGCTGGGCGCCGCGGAGATCAACACCGACGACGCGCCCGTCACCGTTTCCTCGTCCCGGGACCGGATCGAGGAGAGCGACCTGCCTCCTTTCCGCGCCGCCATCGAGGAGGACGTGCCGCTGGTGATGTCCTCCCACGCGCTGTACCCGTCACTGGACGAGGAGGACATCGCCTCCCAGTCGAGTGCGGTGCTCGGAGATGTGCTGCGCGGCAAGCTCGGGTTCGAGGGCGTGGTGATCACCGACAGCATCGAGGCGCAGGCCGTGCTGGCCCGCTCGGACGTGGCGGACGCGGCGGTGCGCTCCGTCGAAGCCGGCACCGACTTGGTGCTGATGACCGGCTCGGGAAGCTGGAACGAGATCTACCCGGCGCTGCTCGAGCGCGCGGAGCGTGACCCCGACTTCGCCGTCCGCGTGCGGGAGGCCGCGGGACGGGTGGCGGCGCTGAAGAGGCGGCTGGGGCTGGAGCCCGCAGGCTGACGGACAGGCCACCCGGAAGCTCAGCGCTCGGCTTCCGGTCGGCTCAGCGCTCGGCCGCCGGGGTTTCTGCCGTAGCCCGGTCCCGCGCCGCCCGCTCTGACGCACGCTCCATCAGCTCTCGGTGCACGCTGCGAGAGGCGCCGGTGCGGCGCTCCCACGAGTCGTCGGGCAGCAGGTCCCAGGCGAAGGTGTCGTCGGCCAGGCAGCGCTCGAGGGTGTCCTCGATCTCGCCCCGCGCGGCGGGGTCCTCCACCGGGATCAGCAGCTCCATGCGGGTGTCGAGGTTGCGCGGCATGAGGTCGGCCGAGCCGATGAACCAACGCCGCTCGTCCCCGCGCAGGAACCCGTACGCGCGGCAGTGCTCCAGAAAGCGCCCGACGACCGAGACGACGCGGATGTTCTCGCTCACACCGGGAACCCCCGCTCGTAGGCACGAGATCCCGCGAATGTTCAGGTCCACGCGCACGCCGGCCCGGGAGGCCTCGTACAGCGCCCGGATGCAGCGCTTGTCCACCAGCGAGTTCATCTTCATCACGATCCGCGCCTCCTTGCCGTCGCGGTGGGCCTGCACGGTCTCCTCGATCTCGCGCAACAGCCCGTCGCGCATCCACTCGGGCGCCACCAGCGCCTTGCCGTAGCCCGGCGTTCGCGAGGCGCCTGTCAGGGCGTTGAACAGCGCCGCCACATCGGAGGTGATCTGCCGGTTCGTGGTGAACAGGCCGAAGTCCTCGTACAGGCGGGCGGTCTTGGCGTGGTAGTTGCCGGTGCCGACGTGCACGTAGTGGCGCACGCCGTTGCCCTCCCGGCGCACCACCAACAGTGCCTTTGCATGCGTCTTGAGCCCCGGAAGACCGTGGACCACGTGGGCGCCGGCCTCCTCCAGCGCCCGCGCCCAGTTGATGTTGCGCCGCTCGTCGAAGCGCGCCTTCAGCTCCACCAGGCACACCGCCTGCTTGCCACGCTCTGCGGCCTTGATCAGCAGCGGCACCAGCTCGGAGTCGTCGGACGTCCGGTACACGGTCATCTTGATCGCGAGCACGTCGGGGTCGTTCACGGACTGCTCGACCAGCCGTTCGACGCTCGACGCGAAGGAGTCGTAGGGGTGGTGCACGAGCCGGTCGCCGGCACGCATCGCCGTCAGCACGTCCGGCTTGCCGTCATCGGCGGCGAACGGGCCGGCGGATACCGGCTTCCACGGGTCTTCGCGCAACTCCTGAAAGCCGTCGATCCCGCAGATCTCCCAGAGGTCGGAGAGGTCGAGCAGGCCGTCGACGTCCTCCACCTCGTTCTCCTCCACCCGCAGCTGCTCGATGAGGAAGGAGCGCAGGTCGGCGTCCATCTCAGAGCCCACCTCCAGGCGCACCACCTCGCCGAAGCGGCGCTGGCGCAACTCCTGCTCGACGGCGCGGAGGAGGTCGTCGGCCTCGTCTGAGACGTCGAAGTCGGCGTCGCGGGTAACGCGAAACGCTGCGTGGCGCCGAACCTCCATGCCCGGGAAGAGCGTGCCCAGGTTGCGGGCGATCACCGCTTCGAGCGGTACGTAGGTGCCCTCGCCGATCTCGATGAAGCGGGGGAGCACCTCGCGCGGCACCTTGACCCGAGCGAACAGCTCCGTGTCCTTGACCGGGTCGCGCACCCACACCGCAAGGCTCAGCGACAGGTTGGAGATGTAGGGGAACGGCCGCCCCGGGCCGACCGCCAGCGGGGTGAGGACCGGAAATACCTGCTCGTGGAAGATGCGGTCGATCTCGGCCAGCTCCTCCTCGCCGCAGTCGGCGCACGCGGTAACCCGGATTCCGCGCTCGGTCAGCGCGGGGCAAACCTCGTCCTCCCACTGGCGCATCTGACGGCGCCCCAGCTCTCGGGTGGCCTCGGCGATCCGTTCGATCGTCTGCACCGGGGAGAGGCCATCGGCCTTGCGCGCGTCGATGCCGGCGTCCACCTGATCGTGGAGGCCTGCGACTCGCACCATCATGAACTCGTCCAGGTTGGTGGTGTAGATCGCGAGGAACTTGGCCCGCTCGAGCAGCGGAGTGCGCTCGTCCTCGGCCAGCTCGAGCACGCGCTCGTTGAAGCCGAGCCACGAGAGCTCCCGGTTGGTATATAGCTCGCTCGAGTCGAGATCGGGCACGGGGCTCTCGGACGCTTCGGCCTGAGCCTCCGTGGCAAGTATGTCCGACGTCGGTTTCATCGCTTTTACATCCTTCCCAAGGTTGCGACACCCAGGTTAGGACGAACGGTATGTTGCGAGCGCATGATCTGGCTCGTGCGACACACCGAGGCCGAGGACGGATGCCCGGACGCCGCCCGTGAACTGACCGCGAAGGGCCGCGAAGACGCTCGCGTGATCGCGGCGGCGCTGGCTGTGCTGCGCATCGAAGTGGACGGCTGTCTGTCAAGCCCGAAGGTGCGGGCGCGCGATACGGCGCGGCCGATCTGCGAGGCGCTCGGCCATGAGCTCGTCGAGGTCGAGCGGCTGGCCGGCGGCCCGTTCGACCCCCAGGAGGTGGCCGCGGAGGTCGGTGAGAGCGCGATGCTCGTGGGCCACGAGCCAGACCTCTCCATGGCCGTGCACCGCATGACCGGCGCCCAGGTGCGGCTGCCCAAAGGGGCCGTCGTGGGGGTGGACCGGGGCGAGCTCAAGGTCCTTCTCCGCCCGCAGGAGCTGCGGGCCCTGGCCGAGAAGGGCTGAGCCCGGATCCACCGATGTCGCTCGCCGGTCGGTGCGGATCAGGGTTGAGCCCTTCCATCAGCCGGGCGGCGAAGCCGCCTGACTCGAGCGCCTCCCACTCGCGCAGGAAGCGCTCGAACAGCACCGCCCGGCGCGCGCTCAGGTAGACGCCGAGCGCCTCCAGGCCCCGGTAGCGGGCGCGATTGGGCGCGCCACGGACCGCCGAGGGAGCCAGGTCCTTGGCCCTGCTGCCTGCAGCGTGTCCTACCCACTCGGCGTCCTCGGCCCGCAGCCGGCCGGTGTGGGCGCGCACCCTCGGCAGCATCACGTCGCAGTCGTGGATCTCCCCGAGCAGGTCCTGGAGGCGCTTCGCGGTCTTGGCGCCCTGGCGTGCGGACGGCCCCAGGGCGGGCTCGGTGATCTCCAGCACGTAGCGCAGCCGCTTGGCCGCAATCCGCATGTCGTGCAGGGCCTCGACCTCTGCCGGATCGAGCGCCCTCGGGGCAAAGGAGCGCAGCTCCTCCAGCCGCACGGCCGCGATGCGCCCAGCGTTGGCGCCCAGCGCGCCCTCGGGCTCGAGCTCCTTGACTTTCCGGGCCTTCATGGCGCCGCACCGGCTTCCGTCGCGGGTGCCCGCGCCGCCCCGGCCTCGGCCTCCGCCGACCGTGCCGCACGGGCCAGCGCTGCCAGCCGCGCCTCGAGGTGGCTCTCGCGTGTCCTCGCGAGCGCCTGCTCCAGGTGGGCGTTGCCCCGCTTCTGCTCCTCACGCAGCTCGGCGGCCAAGCTCGCGATCCCCGACCGGTCCGCTCGGGTCAGCTCGGCGGCCACACCGGCGAGGGCCTCCAGCGCCACATCGGGGTCGCGCCGCTCGCCTAGGGCGTCCGCCAGTGCCTTCACCTCGCGAAGCACCCGCCGGTGCTCCTTGCGCTCAAAACAGACCGCGAACACCTCCAGCGCAGCCCGCAGGCGGCGGGTGCTCACGCGCATGGCGTGCACGCGCTCGATGTCGTCCGAGTCGAGCACCCCGGCGGAGTGCTCGAACACCTCGGCGCTGCGCACCTCGACCGCGGCCGCCGCCGCGTCGGCGAAGCGCGTGTCCGGACCGAGCCCCGGAATCTGTCGCGCCTTGGCCATGGTCAGATCCCCTCCGGGCGCGAGCCGTCCATCAGATCGAGGATCACGCCCTCGCGCAGGCCGCCTCGCGCAATCCGCAGCGGCAGGCCCAGGCAGCCGCACGCCGCCCCCAGCACGATGATCCCGGCGGGCAATAGACGCACCCGCTCGGGGTCGAGCGCGAAACGCCTGGCCACCTCCTCGATCCGGGTCCTCGACAGCACCGCTACGCCCTCAGCCAGCGTTCGCTCGTCCAGGTCGCCGCCCACCAGCCGGCGGAGAGAGGTGGCACTCCCCCCGACCGCCACCGCCACCCTCGCCACCGGCGGGGCCAGGGTGGAGAACAACTCGCCCACGCGCTCGCGAGCGGCGTCGAGCTCATCGAGGGCCGGCGGATCCGAGCGAAGGTAGGTGTCGGCGAGCAGTCCGGAGCCCACCCGAACCGACTGCGACCATTCGACCGTGCCGTCGGGCGCCCCCACCGCGATCTCCGTGGAGCCGCCGCCCACATCGACCACCGCGATGATCCCCCGTGCGGGCTCAGGCAACGTGCGGGTGGCGCCCGCGAAGGACAGCCGTGCCTCCTCGCTGCTGGGAAGCACCCTCAGCTCCACGTCCGCGGCGTGCTCGACCGCCGCCACCAGCTCGTCGCGGTTCACGGCGTCGCGTACGGCCGCCGTGGCCACCGCCGCCACCGTACCGGCACCCATCTCACGGGCCAGGCGCGCCTGGGCGCCGGCCACCGCGGCGGTCTCCGCGATCTTCTCCTTCGGGATCCGTCCGTCGTCACCCAGGCTGCGCCCGATGCGGGTGAAGGAGCGCTCGGCCATCAGTTGACGCAGCGGCTGCCGGACGGAGTCGGTCAGAGGGGCGCACCGCTGCGCTCTGGCGCCCCCGGTGGCCACGAGCAGCCGGGTCGTGTTGCTGCCGATGTCGATGCACCCGTAGATCACCGCGGTGAGGGACAGCTTCTCAGGAGACTGGTCGGGGCGGTGCTGCGCGCCTCCCCGGGGCGCGATCAGGCGCGTGCTCAACTGCGCTTGACGACTATTCCCTCGAGCAGGTGGGCCACCCGCTCGCAGGCGTCGATGCCCTGCTCGAGCCTCTCGAACACGTCCTTCCACCTGATCACCACCATCGGATCGATGCCGCCGGAGAACAGCGAGACCAGCGCCTGGCGGCTGATCCGGTCCCCTTCGTCCTCCAGGCGGTCGAGCTCGAGCACGTGCGAATCCAGCTCGGACATCGTGTCGAGCTTGTCCAGCGCCTTCGCCACCTCTCGCCCGGCGTCGCGCAGCACCCCGGTCAGCTCCACGGCCTGCTCCATCGGAGCCTCGATCTTGTAGAGGCCGAGCACGTCGGCGGCCTCCTCGGTGTAGTCCACCACGTCGTCGAGGGCCACTGCGAGGGCGTGAATGTCCTCGCGGTCGAGTGGGGTGTTGGTGGTGGCGTGCAGCTGGTGGAGGATGTCGTGGGTGATCCGATCGCCCTCCTCCTCGAGCTGCTTCACCTCGGCGCGCAGCTCGTGCTCGTCGGGCCAGGTGCGCATGAGCCGGTCGAGCTTGTCGGTTGCGCTCTCGGCGTTCGCGCCCGCCTCCTGCAGGAGGGCGAAGAAGGTGCGTTGGTTCGGAGCCCTGCCCAAGACAGCCACGTCAGCGCCCCGGGCCCAGCTCGGGGTGCGACGCATCCTCGAACTCCCGGAACAGGCCGGTGACCACGAATGCGCACTGCTCGCCGATGTCCACCGCGTTGTCGCCGACGCGCTCCAGGCAGCGGGCGATCAGCATCATGTGCATCGCCCACTCGCGCGGGTCCGGGTCGTCGCCGATCTCGAGCGCGCGGCGAAAGCATTCCCGGTTGAGCTTGTCGATCTCGTCGTCCTGGCGCACGAGGTCCTGGGCCATCCCGACGTCACGCCGCGAGAAGGCCTGCTTGGACTGGACGACCAGCGAGCGAGCCAGCTCGCCCATCCGACCGAGGTTGTCGAGCAGCTCGGCATCGGCCGGCGGCTCGTGGCCCGCCAGTGGCACCAGCTTGGCCATGTTCACGCACTGGTCTCCCATGCGCTCGATGTGCTTGATCAC
>JACCUE010000095.1 GCA_013812005.1 Thermoleophilaceae bacterium | reverse complement strand
GGCCGCACGCCGGGGATCCCGCCGAACCTCCTCCCGGACTGCGCCGGCGGCCGGAAGCCGGGCGCCAGCCTTGGCCTCGGCGATGTGGCCAAGGAGGCCTACCTCGTCGACTGCTCCGAGGGTCCCGACGAGGACACCGGTCCGCTCGACTGCGACTGGTGGGGGCCGCCGCCGCGCCCGGGGAGCTCGGCCGCGCGCAGCAGGAGCCGCGAGTTCGCCGCCGCGGCCCGCGCCTTCGAGGGGACGGAGGAGGCCGAGCGGCTGCGCCGGCACATGGCGGAGCTGATCGCCGATGCGAGCCCGTAGGGCGCTCGTGCGCCTCGGGCCCCTGGCGCTCGCGATGGTCGCGCTGGCCCTGGCCGCGGGCTGCACAGGCGACGACGGACCCGCCGGGGCGAAGGAGGCGAGCAAGGAGAAGGCCGAGCCCGTGGGCACCGAGCGGGCCGGCTCGGTCACCCAGTACGCGGACTGCGACGACTGGCGTGCGGGCTCGCCGCCCGAGCGCCGCGCGACGGTCTCCGAGCTTCGAAGCCAGCTCACACCGCAGACCTCGGAGACGGCCGAGTCACCGCTCGCCGACGAACGGGCCTACGAGATCCTGCAGAAGGCCTGCGAGCCCGACTTCGCCGGCAGCCTTCGGCTCTACAAGCTGTACGTGCGCGCTCAAGGCTTTGCGCCGCTGAACGACTAGAGGGTCGCCGCTCGGTGCGGAGAATGTCGTCTGGCGTCACAGTGCGTCTCCCGTCTGACTGACTTCGCCTGAGAGAATGGTCCCGTGGAGGCTCCGAGCACGAGCGGTCGAGTGTCGGTGTTCGCCGAGCGCATGGCCCGGCGGGAGCGCGACGAGCTGTCCCTTCGCGCGGCCCATGCGTATCCGGCTCGTCGCGCCCGTCCTGAGGAGGACTCAGAGCACCGCACGCCGTTCCAGCGCGACCGCGACCGGATCGTGCACACCAAGGCCTTCCGCCGGCTGAAGCACAAGACCCAGGTGTTCATCTCGCCCGAGGGCGACCATTACCGCACCCGGCTGACACACACCCTCGAGGCGTGCGGCATCGCGCGCAACGCGGCCCGTGCTCTGCGCCTCAACGAGGACCTCACCGAGGCGGTCGGCCTCGGCCACGATCTCGGGCATCCACCCTTCGGCCACATCGGGGAGGCGGTGCTCGACGAGTGCCTTCAGGAACGCTACGGGTTGCGCTTCCGCCACAACCACCACTCGCTCCGGATGGTCGAGCATCTCGAGGACCTCAATCTCACCGAGCAGGTGCGCGACGGGATCCTCAACCACACCGGACCGGACCGCCCCGCCAGCCTCGAGGGGCGGATCGTGCGGATCGTGGACCGCATCGCCTACATCAACCACGACATCGACGACGCCATCAGGGCGGGGGTGATCTCCTTCGAGGACCTTCCGGCGGACGAGATCGGCCTCCTCGGGAAGACTGGCTCGGCACGCATCGAGACGCTGATGCGCGACCTCCTGGCGCGCTCGGAGGAGGCCGATGACATCGTGCAGGGCGCGGAGGTCGGCGGCGCGATGCTGCGCCTTCGGGAGTTCATGTTCGGCCATGTGTACCTGGGACCGGAGGCTCAGCGCGAGCGTCTTCGCGTCGAGCGGATGCTGCGCTCCCTCTTCTCACACTACGCCGAGAACCTCCCGCCCGCGCTGACCCCGGATGCGGCCGACCACGAGCGCGTGGTGGACTACCTGGCGGGTATGACCGACCGCTACGCCATCCGTGTGTTCTCCGACCTGTGTGTGCCCCAGGGCTTCTAGAAGCAACCATGGCCCGCTACACGCAGGATTCGATCGAACGGCTCCGGGAGTCGGTCGACACCGTGGCGATCGTCTCGCGGCGCACCGACCTCCGCCGGGTGGGCTCGCGCTACGTGGGTCTCTGTCCTTTCCACGAAGAGCGCACCCCCTCGTTCTCCCTGGACGCCGAGCGGGGCCTCTACCACTGCTTCGGTTGTGGCAAGGGCGGCGACACGATCGAGTTCGTGATGGAGACCGAGGGCCTGCCCTTCCCAGAGGCGGTGGAGCAGCTGGCCCAGGATGCCGGCATCGAGCTCGAGCGTGACCGCGAGGATCCCCGGGAGGAGGAACGGCGCCGTCACAGGGAGCGCCTGCTCGCGCTGCTCGACCGCACCGCCGGCTTCTACGCCAACTATCTGTGGGGCGCGGCCGAGGCCCGCCGCGCGCGCGACTACCTCGCCTCGCGCGGGCTCTCCGAGGAGGTCCTGCGCACTTTTCGCGTCGGCTATGCACCCAAGGCCTGGGACCGGGTGCTGATGGGCGCCCAGCGGGACGGCTTCAAGCCCGACGAGCTGCTGGCCGCCGGGCTCGCTCGACGCGGGCGGGGCGGCGGCATATACGACTGGTTTCGCGAGCGGATCACCTTTCCGCTGGCCGACTCCCGCGGGCGGGTGCTGGGCTTCGGGGCGCGGGCGATGCGCGAGGATCAGGGCGCCAAGTACGTGAACACCCCCGAGGGCGAGCTCTACCACAAGGGCCGCCTCCTGTTCGGGATGGACCGCGCGCGGGGCGCCGTCGCCAAGTCCGGACGGGTGGTTGTCGTCGAGGGCTACACCGACGTGCTGGCCCTGCACCAGGCGGGCGTGGAGGACAGCGTGGCGATCATGGGCACGGCCTTCACGGGCGAGCAGCTGGGCGAGCTGGCCCGCACGGCGGGCGAGCAGGGCACGGTGTTCCTGGCCCTGGACGCCGATCGCGCCGGTCGTGACGCGATGCTCAGGGCCGCGCGCATGGCCGAGGAGCGCAACGTGGGACTGCGGGTGGTGCAGATGCCGGAGGGCACCGACCCGGCCGAGCTGGTGACCGACGGCGGGCCGGAGGCGATCGTGTCCCTTCTCACCAAGGCCCTGTCTGTGGTTGAGTTCGAGGTGGAGAGAGTGTTGGATGCCGCCGACCTCGACACCCCGGAGGGCAGAGACCGGGCGCTCGCGGAGGCCCGCGACCTGATCGCCGCGACCCCCCAGCGCAGCGCCCGCCGGGATCACCTCGTGGGGAAGGTCGCTGATCGCCTCGACATCGCGCCCCATTTCGTCACCGCCGTCGGCGGGTCTGCCGGGACGCCGTCCGTACCCTCCGCGCCGGAGGCCCCCAAACCTCAGGCTCCGCGAGCCGCGGCGCCTCGCCCGGGCACGCCCGGCGCGGCCTCGCTGGGCGCGGAGCGAGTCTTCCTCGCCCTCTGCCTGGCTGCCGGGCCTCTCGGCCGAGAGCATCTCGCCCGGCTCGTTCCCGATCACTTCTCCTCGAGCCTCACCCGCCGTGCCCGCGACTACCTCACCGACCACTTCCACGACCCGCTGGCCGGGCTCCCCAGCGGCGACGCCCAACTCGACGAGATGGTCGCCGGCATCGCTCTCGAGGCTGACAACGACCCGCCGAAGGGTGACGATTCGCTGCGGATGAGCTTCTTGGCGCTCGAGCTCAAACGCATCGAGCGCGACCTACGCCGCGCCCGCGAGGCCGGCGACTTCACCGAGCAGGGCCGGCTGGCGCTCGCCAAGCGCCAGGTGTTTGATGAGATGAGCAGCGTGATGGGGCAGGCCACGTGAGCGAACCGACGGACGACCGCGATCCCGAGGCCGGCGGGAAGGCCGACGCCTACGACCACTTCGACGAGGGCGGCGTGGTCAGCGCGGGGCTTCCGGTGGCTGCTCCGGAGGGCGGCGTGGAGGACGCCGTGCGGCTCTACCTGCAGAACATAGGGCGGGTCTCTCTGCTCACGAAGCAGGACGAGGTGCGGCTGGCCAAGCGCGTCGAGCAGAATGACATGGGAGCCAAGAACGCCTTGATCGAAGCCAACCTGCGGCTCGTGGTCTCGGTGGCCAAGCGCTACCAGGGCCGCGGCCTCAGCCTGCTGGACCTGATCCAGGAGGGCAACATGGGGCTGATCCGGGCGGTCGAGAAGTTCGACTGGCGCCGCGGCTTCAAGTTCTCCACCTACGCCACCTGGTGGATCCGCCAGTCGATGACGCGCTCGCTGGCCGACCAGGCTCGCACGATCCGGATCCCGGTGCACATGGTCGAGCGGATGAACCGGGTGGCCCACGCGCGGCGCCAGCTGTCCCAGGAGCTCGAGCGAGACCCGACGCCCGCGGAGATCGCCGTGGTGGTCGAGATGGAGGTCGAGAAGGTCAAGGAGTTGCTGAAGATCGGCCAGGAGCCGGTCTCCCTCGAGGCGCCCGTGGGCGGCATCGAGGACTCGGCTTCGCTCGGCGAGTTCATTCGCGACGAGCCGCGCGACCGCCCCGACGAGCAGGTCGCCGTGCTGATGCGCGACGCGGATGTCCAAGACCTCCTTGCCCGGCTGCCCTACCGCGAGCGGCGCGTGATCGAGCTGCGCTACGGGCTGGACCCCGAGGGCCCGATGACCCTCGAGGACATCGGCAGGCACGTGGGCCTGACCCGCGAGCGCGTGCGCCAGATCGAGGTCAAGACCCTGCAGATGCTGAAGAGCTCCGGGCAGGCGGACAGCCTGCACGGGATGGGGGAGGAGCACTAGGCGAGGCGGTCACGCGGGAGCGAGGCGGCTATCGTGACCCCGGCCGCTCGGAGCACCGGAGCGGGTAGGACCCCATAGTGATCCGGGGTAGCTCAATTGGCGGAGCGATCGACTGTTAATCGATAGGTTGTGGGTTCGAGTCCCACCCCCGGAGCTGGAGCGCCCGAACGGGCTCGCGAACCTTCCTACGGAGGGACGATCTAGGTGAGGCTCTCCACCGCCTCGGCGGCCACCTGGCCCCCGTCGTGACGCTCCGCCCAGGCCTTCATCTCCTGCGCGCGGTCCGCGTAGCCGGGATCGGCCAGCAGCTTGCGTACAGCCAGGCGCACCCCCCGCGGCGTCACCAGCCGCCGCGGCAGCGAGATCCCGGTACCCGACCAGGAGAGGCGGGCCGCGTTCTCGGCCATGTCACCAGCCTCGGGGCAGCCGACCACGGGCACTCCGCAGGCCAGTGAGCGCACCACCGTGCCGTGGCCGCCGTGACAGATCACGGCCGCGCCGCCCGGCATCGAGCGTGCGTAGGAGAGCCAGTCAACGATCCGGGCGTTGGGCGGGGCCGGCAGTGGTGTGGCGGGCTCGCGCCGGTTGGTGGTGGCGAGCATGCGGACGGGCTCTCGGGCCAGCCCATGCAGCGCCGCTCGCAGCATCCGGTGGTCGGGGTCCTGCGACGTGCTCGGAGCTATCAGGATCAGCGGCTCGTCGCCCGGCGGCGGCTCGGCCACCTCGCTGTGGGCCTGCTCCCACAGCAGTGGCCCGGTCACTCGCACGGAGGGGTCGCGGTCATGGCGCGGGTACTCGAGTTGCGGGAGGGTGGCCACGATCGCCAGCCGGCGCGAGATGCCGCCGTGGACGTAGTCCAGCGCGGGCAGGCCCACGCGTTCACGCGCGCCGTTCAGCTCTTTGCGCCCGCGCTCCTGGCCTCCCGAGAGGATCGGCTGGGCCAGCCTCCAAACGGCCGACCCCAGCGGCGTGCGCGGCAGGCGCGCCCCCACGGAGTAGGGGGGCAGCCCGGCCTCCGACGTTGGCAGCACATGGGGGATGAGCGTGGCCCAGGGCCGCTCGGCCATCTGAGCCGCGAGCCCTCCGGCGACGGTGAGGATGTCCGCCACCACGGCGTGCGGATCGAACTCTCCGATGAGAGGCATCGTGTCCCGCGCCGCGCGCACCGCCGCCGCGTAGGGAGCCAGCCCCTTCCGCGGCCACACCTCGTACTCGGGGGCGGGAGAGAAGGACATGCCCTCGCGCTCCACGTGTTCGGCCCAGCGGCTGCACGTCTGCAGGCAGACCTCATGCCCCCGGTCCACCAGCGCCCGCCCGAGCGCGATGGCCGGAAACGCGTGCCCCGGGTCACCGAACGCGGCGAGCAGGTACCGCCGCGGCACCGGACCCTTCCCTCTCAGACCAGCTCCGCCAGGTCGCGGATCATGCGCTTGCGCTCTTCAGGGTCGAACGCCATCGGGCTGCAGATCAGGGTGCCTACGCCCGCTTCGCGGTACACGGCCAGCCGCTCGGCCACCAGCTCCTTCGGTCCGCACAGAGAGGTCTGGTCGATCAGCTCGGCGGGAAGCGCCGCCGCGGCCTCGTCCCTCTTGCCGGAGAGATAGAGATCCTGGACCTCGTCGGCCGCGTCCTCGAACCCGTACCGGCGCACCAGCGCGTTGTAGAAGTTCTTGTCCTTGGAGCCCATGCCGCCCACGTAGAGCGCGATCAGCGGGCGCACGGCGTCACGGGCCCGATCCACGTCCTCGTCGATCGAGACGTTCACGTTGGGGGCGATGTCGAACGAGTCGTCGATCGCCTTCTCTGGGTCCGCGCGCGCCGCGCCCTCCTCGAGCAGGGCGCGGAACTCGCCCACGTGCTCGGGCGAGAAGAAGGTGGGCAGCCAGCCGTCGGCTATCTCGCCGGTGAGCTGGGTGTTCTTGGGACCGATGGCCGCGATGTAGATCGGAATCCGATCCTGGACCGGCGAGATGGTGAGCTTGAGCGCCTTTCCGGGGCCGTCGGGCAGCGGGAGGGTGTAGACGTCGCCCTCGAACTCGAGCTTCTCCCTGGCGAGTGCCTTGCGCACGATCGCGACGTACTCGCGCGTGCGCTGAAGCTGCCTGGCGAACGGCTGTCCGTGCCAGCCCTCTGCCACCTGAGGCCCGGAGGAGCCGATGCCCAGCAGCATCCGGCCGCCCGAGATGTTGTCCAGGGTGGCCGCGGTCATGGCGGTCATCGCGGGGGTCCGACCCGGCATCTGAAAGATCGCCGAGCCCACCTTGATCCGGTCGGTGTTGGCCGCCAACCAGGCCAGCACGGTGGCCGTGTCGGAGCCGTAGGCCTCGGCCGCCCACACGGAGTGAAAGCCCGCGGACTCGGCTTCCCGCACGATGTCGAGCTGCTGCTCGCTGGTCAGGCCGAGGCCCCAGTAACCCACATGAAGACCCAACCGCATGCAACTCCCCTTTCAGCACGAGGAACGACCTTGAAGTAGCCGACGCCCCGCCCTACGCTGGACCGGTCCCGGCGGGGGGACGGCATCGTATGGGCAAGCGAGGGAAAGATCGAATGCGACGAGCACTCAGACCAGCGCGCGACCTGCGGATCGCGGTCGACCGCATGCCGGCGGCAACCCGCCGGGCGATGCTCGACGCCCTCGCGGTGAACCCCATCATCGTCGGCGCCTACACCGATCGCGACGGCGGTGTGTGCCCGATGCTGGCCGCCCATCGCAACGGCGGGCGCACGAGCTTCGCCAGCTTCGCCGAGGCCTGGGACCGCTACACCCGGGCCGGCGACGGCCCCCGCCGTGCCACCGACCGCGAGGTGCGTGCCCTGAGGACGATGCTGGAGGCGACCATCGCGACCGAGCACGAGCGTGAGGAGCGCCTCCTGGCCGACGCGATAACGGCACATCGAACCGCCCAGATCGAGCGAGCCCGCCGCGAGGAGCACGAAGCGAAGCCGATGCAGACCCTTCGAGACTGGCGAAAGGCCTTTCGCGGACTGGACGAAGCGGACGAGTGCCCAGAGCGAGCGCCGGCGGCCGGCCCGGCGGAGTCGGCTGAGCTCGACTACATGTTGTCTGCGGGCCGGATGAACTGCAGCTCCGGCACGATGCACGCCGGCGAGGTGCGCAGCAGGTAGCGGATTCCCTCGGCGATGTCCTCGGGCTGGATCATCTGCTCCTTGGGCACCCCCTCGACCCAGTCGGTCATGGCCGTGGCCACGAAGCCGGGGCACAGCGCCGTGACCTGCACGCCCTCGGAGGCCAGCTCCTTGTGCAACGCCTGCGTCAGGCCCACGACGCCGAACTTGGTGGCGGAGTACGCGGCCAGCCAGCCCTGGCCGTACTTGCCGGCGATCGACGCGGTGTTCGCCATCAGCGCCTTCCCGTGCTCGGCGCCGGCCTCCTTGAGCATCGGTATGCACTCCCGAGCGGTCAGGTAGACCGCGCGCAGGTTCACGTCGAGCTGCATGTCGAGCTTCTTGGTCTCCGCGTCGGCGACCGCGCCGCCGACGCCGACCCCGGCGTTGTTGATGAGCACGTCCAGGCGCCCGAAACGCTCCCGGTGACCGGTCACCAGGGTTGTGATCTCCTCCTCGTTGGACATGTTGGCCGGTACGGCCTGCACCTCCAGCCCGGCGCCTCGCAGCTCCTGCGCGGCGCCCTCGAGCTTGTCGGGGCGGCGCGCAGAGACGGTGATGCCGTAGCCGTCCTCGCCGAGGGCTCTGGCGATAGCGAGCCCTATCCCGCTCGAACCGCCGGTGATGAGTGCTGCGCGTGTGGCCAAGGGTTCTCCTCGCGGTCGCTGTTACGGCGCGGGCAAGCCTATGTGAAGCCTGAGCCGATCCCCGCAGTGACGGTCGGTCTCGGCGCCATCTGTCTCTACTCTGCTCGGGGTGACGGGATGGCGGCTGCTGTGGGTGGCGCTCACCGCTGCGCTCCTGCTGGGCGTGGCCGCGGTCGGCTGCGGCGGTGGCTCTGAGGCCGACAGCGCGGACATGCCGCCCCCTCCGGCGAAGCCCGAGGACTTCCCGAAGGCGGACGGACGGACCCTGGCCGAGCTGCGGCAGATGGTGGGCGAGGCGGGGCCGGTCCTGGTCCCCTCGGTCTCCGAGCTCTCGCCGGGCAGGAACCGCTTCGGCTTCGGGCTGTTCGACCGCGCGCGGGCCCAGATCGCCGACGCTCCCACGTCGGTCTACGTCGCCCCAGCCGGCGGCGGCCCCGCCCGCGGGCCCTTCCCGGCTCGCTACGAGTCGCTCGCGGTGCGCCCTCAGTTCCTCAGCCGCTCGGTGTCCGAGGATGCGGATGCCGCCAAGCTCCTGTACGTGGCCGACGTCGACCTGCCCCGGGCGGGCGAGTGGGACGTGCTGGGCGTGACCCGTCTCGACAACCGGCTGGTGGCGGCCACCCCCGCCGGCCGTCCGCTGGTGGCCACCGACGACAGGCGCTCGCCCAAGGTCGGCGATCCCGCGCCGCGGGCCCACACAGAGACCGCGGCCGACGCCGGCGGGGACATCGGCTCGATCGACACCCGCCAGCCGCCCTCGACGATGCACGGGGTCGATTTCGCCGACGTGCTGGGCAAGAAGCCGGTGATCCTGCTGCTGGCCACGCCGGCCCTGTGCCAGAGCCGGGTCTGCGGCCCGGTGGCCGACGTCGCCGAGCAGGTCAAGTCCGAGCGCGGCGACGAGGCCGTCTTCATCCACCAGGAGATCTTCCGCGACAACGACGTGTCCAAGGGCTTCCGGCCGCAGTTCAGCGCCTGGCGCGTGAGCACCGAGCCGTGGCTGTTCGCGATCGGCAGCGACGGCAGGGTGGCCGCCCGGATCGAAGGGGCCTTCAGCGCCGAAGAGCTGAACGAGGCCGTGGACGCAGCGGTCGGGAAGTAGCGAAAAGACCGCGCCTGCCCTGCTCGCCGGTCAGGCGGAGACGAACACCTTCGGGTCTTCGGCCGCTGCGCGGACGCGGCCGATGGGGATGCCCGGCGCCCCGCCACCGCTCGCCGCGGACACCAGCAGGCCGCCGGAGGTCATCGCGTCACACAGCAGCCAGCGGCTCGGCTCGGTCACGTCATTAGTCCAGTCCACGTGCGGCTCGACCCACTCGCGGTTGCGGCGCGTGCCGCCGGCGACGGGAGGCTCCTCGCCTTCGAGCAGCTCCGCCACGCCGTCGATCACCGGCACCGCAGCGGCGCTCACCTCGATGTCCACGCCGCTGGCGCGGGCCATCTCGAGCAGGTGGCCGAGCAGCCCGTAGCCCGTCACGTCGGTCATGGCGCTCGCGCCCGCCGCCACGGCCTGCGCCGAGGCCTCGGCGTTGAGGGTGGTCATCACCTCCACCGTGAGCTCCAGCAGCGCCGGGGAGGCCAGGCCGCGCTTGGCCGCGGTGGACACCATCCCTCCGCCGATGGGCTTGGTGAGCTGGATCGCGTCCCCGGGGCGGGCGGAGGAGTTGCGCAGCAGGCGGTCGGGATGCACCACGCCGGTCACGGCCATGCCGTACTTGGGCTCGGGATCGTCGATCGAGTGCCCGCCCACGATCGCCACACCCGCCTCGGCGGCCACGGCGGCGCCGCCGCCCAGAATCTCGGCCAGCACCTCCCGCCCCAGCCGCTCGAGCGGAAAGGCCACGAGGTTGAGCGCCGTCACCGGCCTCCCGCCCATCGCGTATACGTCCGACAGCGCATTGGCGGCGGCGATCCGGCCGAAGTCGAAGGGGTCGTCCACGATCGGGGTGAAGAAGTCCACCGTCTGCACCAGCGCCAGCTCGTCGGTCAGCCTGTAGACCCCCGCGTCGTCGGCGGTGCCGGCTCCCACGAGCAGATTGGGGTCGGCAGGCACCGGGAGCGCGGCTGCGATCCGGTGCACCTCCGCAGCCGGCAGCTTGCAGCCGCACCCCGCGCCGTGGGAGAGGGAGGTGAGCTTGATCACGCCTTCTCCGCCGTGCGCTCCGTGTGGCGGCGCCGGAGCACGTGCTCGTCGCCGAGGCGCCGGGTCAGGCCGGCGCCGTTGAAGTGCTCGAGCAGCGCCTGAGCGAACTTGCGGCTGGTGTGAAGCTGGTCGCGCAGCTCGGCGAGGGTGATCGACGGATGCTCGGCCAGATGGCCGGTCAGCTGCGCTTCGATGCTCGCCAGCGCGTCCGCGTGGAAGTGCAGCCGCGGCCCTACGCGCACGGCGCGACCGGCCTCGCGCAGGGCGGCCAGCTCGTCCTGCATGTGGGCGAGCTCGCTGTCGAGCGGGGGCTCGGCGCCGGCCTGGCGCAGGCTCTGTTCGAGCTCGAGTGCCCTAGGGGAGAGCGGCTCCGGTCGGGGTGGTGGCGCGGCCGGCTGGGGACGCTCCTCGCGGCGGGCGTCGCCGCGTGCCTCCGGCTCCGTGTCGGTGATCACTCCTCCGCCGAGTGTTTCCGGAGGAGCGATGCGCCGCACCACCAGGCGGTCGCCGGCGGCCGCCAGAAGAGGGCGCTCCAGACGCAGCTGCCAGCCCCCGGTGGGGAGGCGGCGGACCCTCGCGGCTGACTCGCGGGTGCCGTGGTGCACCTGCACGCGGTCGCCGCTCTCGATCTCGACGCCGGGCTCGAGCTCGGCGGCGAGGCAGCGGGTGTCCTTCATGTCCGTGGCCGGCGACGCGACCACATCGCCGCGGGATACGTCGTTGCGGGAGACGCCTACGAGGTTCAGCGCCACGCGCTGGCCGGCCGCGGCGGTCTGCACCTCCTGCCCGTGTAGGTGCACGGCACGCACACGGCAGCTGACGCCCTGAGGCAGCAACGCGACGTTGTCGCCGCGGGCCACCTGTCCTGACCACAGGGTGCCGGTGACCACGGTGCCTGCTCCGTTGATCGTGAAGGACCGGTCCACGTGCAGCCTCGCTTCCTCCCCGGCGCTGCATGTTGCGGGCAGGCCGGAGGCCACCCGGTCGAGCGCGGCGAGCAGATCGCCGAGGCCCAGGCCGGTGCGCGCGGACACAGGCACGATGTCTATGCCCGGCATCAGCGCCGCGGTCTCCGCGAGGGCCCGAGTCGGCTCGGCGGCGTCGGCCTTGGTGATGGCCGCCACGCCTCGTTCGATGCCCAGGCCGGCAAGCACGCGGGCATGCTCGCGCGTCTGGGGCATCACGCCGTCGTCGGCGGCCACGGTGATCAGGAAGAGGTCGATCCCCGTCGCCCCGGCGACCATCGTGCGCACGAAGCGCTGGTGGCCCGGCACGTCGACCAGCGACAGACGGCGGCCGGATGGCAGCTCGAGCAGGGCGTAGCCGAGATCGATCGAGAGCCCGCGCTGCTTCTCCTCGGGCAGCCGGTCGGTGTCGGTGCCGGTGAGCGCGCGAACGAGCGTCGTCTTGCCGTGGTCGACGTGCCCCGCGGTGCCGAGGGTGAGCGGCCGTGGATCAGCCGGATCCATCGTCACGGGCCGCCTCCCGCATCACATCCGCCACCAGCCGTGCCGCCTCGACGGACTCGCCGTCGGTGAGCGTGCGCACCTCGAGCAGCACCCGGCCGTGGCGCAGCCGCAGCAGCAGGGGAGGGTCGGAGAGCCGCAGCCGCTGCGCCAGCTCGGCGGCCGCGAAGGGGGAGGGGTCGACGTCGACCGCGGGGCCCTCCAACTCGAGCAGCGGCAGCGCCCCGCCTCCGGCGGCGCACGTCGAGCGCACCACGGAGGCGCTCACCCCCTCCGCCTGCAGGGCATCGGCGAGCGCATCGGCGTGCTGCTGTAGCTCCTCCTCGGGCGCCTGCAACATCCGCAGCACGGGGATCTCCTCCCGCGCGCGACGCGGCTCGCGGTACAGGCGAAGCGTGGCCTCGAGCGCTGCGAGGGAGAGCTTGTCGATGCGCATGGGGCGCGCCAGGGGATGCGAGCGCGCCCGTGCGATGGCCTCCTCGGCCCCCACGAGGATGCCGGCCTGAGGCCCACCCAGCAGCTTGTCGCCCGAGAAGCACACGAGCGCGGCGCCCGCCGCCACCGACCGCCGCACGCCGGGCTCCTCGCCCAGCACGGGCATGCCCTCGGCCAGGGCGCCCGAGCCGATGTCGTCGATCACGGGCACCCCGAGCCCGCACAGCGCCTCGACCGCCACCTCCTCCGTGAATCCCAGCATGCGGAAGTTGGAGGGGTGAGCGCGCAGGATCGCGCCGGTGTCCTCGTCGATCGCCTGCTCGTAGTCGGCAAGCCGGGTGCGGTTGGTCGCGCCGACCTCCCTCAGGCGGGCGCCGGACGCCTCGATCACCTCGGGCATCCGGAAGGAGCCGCCGATCTCCACGAGCTGGCCGCGCGACACCACGATCTCTCGCCCGCCGCCGGCCATGCTGGCCGCTGCGAGTAGCACCGCGGCGGCGCAGTTGTTCACCACGAGGGCGTCCTCGGCGCCGGAGAGCTCGCGCAGCAGATCGCGGACGTGCATCTGCCGCGAGCCCCGGCCGCCCTCGTCGAGGTCGGCCTCCAGGTTGGAGTAGCCGCGGGCCACGGCGGTGGCGGCCTCGACGGCCGCAGTCGCCAGCGGGGCCCGGCCGAGGTTGGTATGCACGATCACGCCGGTGGCGTTCAGCGCGCGGACCAGTGACGGGCTCCTGAGCCGGTCGAACACCTCCGTGGCCTCCTCTAGCAGGTCGGTGGCGGGCCCCTCGCCGCGCTGCACCTGCTCTCGGCGGGTCGCCACGGCCTGCCGCGCCGCGGTCACCGCCAGCTCGTGGGGCTCGCCGAGCTGCGTGGCCAGGCGCTCGACGGATGGAATGTCGCGGAGGTTGTTCAAGAAATCATCTACCAGGGAGCGGACGCGACGAACGAGCGGCGAAGGAATCGAACCTTCCAAGCGAAGCAGTGCTCCGCCCTCGCGGTTTTGAAGACCGGTTGAGCCACCAGACCCGTGCCGCTCCATCCATTCCGCACATGATCGCAGGGGGCGTTCGCGCGCGGTCGTCGCGGCCGCGCTAGGTTGAAGCTCATGGGCTCCACGAGCGGTGACGTGTCCGGCGAGCGCGTAGAGATCGCCGGGGCCGAAGCGCTGGTCTGGGGCGAGGGCCGGTGCGGGGTCGTGCTGGCGCACGGGGTCGTCTTCGACGCGGCGAGCTGGACGCCCCAGGCGGCCCGGATCGCGCAGGAGGGCATGATGGCGATAGCGGTCGAGGACGTCGCGCCGGGCAGTATCCTCGCGGCAGCGGAGTACCTGAAGGCCGAGCGCGGGGTGGAGCACGTCGTGCTCCTGGGCGGCAGCGCGGGAGCGGACGCCATCCTCGAGGCCGTGCTGCAAGAACCCGGCTCTGCCGACCAGCTCATCCTGCTGTCCGCCAACCGACCCGTCGAAGGGCTGGGGGCCGAGCCGAAGCTGTTCGTCGCCAGCGAGGGCGAGCCCGTTGCCGGCGTGTCGAGGCAGCTCGGGCGCACCGCCGCGGGGGAGGAGAACGAAGTCGAGATCTTCCCCGGCGACGCCCACGCGCAGCACATCTTCAACACCGAGCAGGGGGAGCCGCTGCTGCGACTGATCCTGGGGCGACTCGAGCACTTCTCGGCCAAGCCTTAGTCTGCAGATCGTCAGATCGGGCCGGTAGCTCAGTTGGTTAGAGCAGCGGACTCATAATCCGTCGGTCCCAGGTTCGAGTCCTGGCCGGCCCACTAGAAGTCCCTGCAAAACACAAGTTTCGGCCACGAGCTACTGGTGAGCGTGCACCGAGGGTGCACCGAGCACCATCCCACCCGCCGGTTTCTTTGAGAGGCCCCGCGGACACCGCCCCCAAGCGGCGTGCGCGACATTCTGGGCGCCGGATGGTTTCCCGATGCCCGAGGAGGGTATGAATTGCCCGTTCGGATGTATTCGAGGGGAGTCTTATGGGCATCGGCATCGGAATCGGCACGCTTATCTTGATCATCGTTCTCGTGATCCTGCTGACCTAGCCGACGCGAGGCCCACAATGGGTGCATGGAACCGATAGACCCCCAGACGATCGACCCTGACGAGATCTACACCGTGCGGTTTGGCCGCACCCGGGTTTTCGAGAGCGACGATGGCGGCGGTACGTTCGAAGACTTGGGCGAGGATCCGGCGACGCACGAGCTGGAGATGACCGGCCGGCAGCTTTTGGAGTTTCGGGCCGGCGGAG
>JACCUE010000093.1 GCA_013812005.1 Thermoleophilaceae bacterium | reverse complement strand
CGTGCTCGATTCGCGCCTCGGTGTGCACGTCCACGTTGGAGGTGGCCTCGTCGAGGATCAGCAGGCGGGGATCGGCCGCCGCAGCCCGGGCAAAGGCAACGAGCTGGCGCTGCCCCGCCGACAGATGCCCGCCCCGCTCGCCCACCTGGGTCTCGTACCCCTCGGGCGTCCGCTCGATGAAGTCGTGCGCGCCCACGGCGCGGGCCGCCGCCTCGATCTCGTCGGATCCGGCGCCTGGCCGCCCGAACGCGATGTTCTCGGCCACGGTGCCGGAGAAGAGGAAGCCCTCCTGGGGGACCACGCCGAGCTGTGAGCGCAGGGAGTGCTCGGTCACCTGGCGCAGGTCGTGGCCGTCGATCAGCACCCGGCCGCTGTCGGGATCGTAGAAGCGGGCCACGAGCTTGGCGAGCGTCGACTTGCCTGCTCCGGTGGCGCCGACGAGCGCAACCGTCTGGCCGGGAGGCACCGTGAGCGACACATCGCGCAGGGCCGGGGCTCCGGCGCCGGTGTACGAGAAGCTCACGTGCTCGAAGCGCACCTCCCCCCGCACCCTCGGCAGCTCGATGGCGTCCGCGGCGTCGCGCAGGTCGGGCTCCTCGTCGAGCAGCCCGAAGATCTTGTCGAGAGCGGCCATGCCCGCCTGATAGGTGGTGTAGAGCTGCGACAGCTGCTGGATCGGGTCGAAGAAGGTCTGCACGTACAGGACGAACGAGACAAGCACGCCGATCTCGATCGCCCCGGCCGATACCTGGCTGCCCCCGTAGAGGAGGATTACCGCGGTGGCGACCGCCGACAGCATCTCCACCCCGGGGAAGTACGCCGCGTTGAGCTTGACTGTGCGCATGTTCACCTCGCGATGCTCGTCGTTGAGCTCGCCGAAGCGGCTCACGTGCCGAGGCTCCTGCCCGAAGGCGCGCACGATCCGCATTCCCGACAGCGTCTCCTGCAGGTAGGCGGTGACGGCAGCGATCTTCTCCCGCGTGAGGCGGTAGGCGTCGGACGAGGCGATCCGGAACAACAGGCTGCCGACCGCCAGCACCGGGAAGACTGCGAAGGTCACGAGGGCCAGCTCGGGATCGAGGAACAGCAGGACGGCCGCGGTTCCGATCAGCGTCAGCGACGCCGAGAAGAGCGTCACCACGCCGTCGCTGACCAGCTGATCGAGCGCCTGCACGTCATTGGTCAGCCGGGAGATGAGCACCCCGGTCCTGTTGCGCGAGTAGAAGCCGATCGACAGGGACTGGAGGTGGGAGAACACCCGGGTGCGCAGGTCGGCCAGCGCCCGCTGGCCCACCCAGTTGACCAGGTATGTCTGGCCGTACGTGGCCGCCCAGTTGAGCCCGGCGGCGACCAGGAAGGCGATCAGCACCACCGTCAGGGCGCCGGTGTCTCCATCCTGGATGCCGTCGTCGATGGCGCGGCCAGCCAGGTAGGGCGGGGCCAGAGCGGCGGCGGTGGCCACGAGCAGGGCGGCGAGCATCAACACCACCCGCGTGCGGTAGGGGCGCAGCAGGGCCAGCAGCTGGCGCAGCTTGCGCGTGCGCCCGCGCTCGCCGCGGACCACTGCCCAGACTCCCCGTGCGCGGGTCACAGGCCCGCCACCTCGCGCTCTTCGCTCTCGCGGGTGAGGAATACCTGGTCGGGCAGTCCTCGCTGCACGAACTCGCGGTACTGCTCGGAGCTCCCGAGCAGCTCCTCGTGGGTGCCCTGCGCGGCGATCCGACCGTCTGAGAGCACCGCGATCTCGTCGGCCAGGGCGATGGTGGACAGCCGGTGGGCGATCACGAAAGTGGTGCGGCCCTCCATCACCTCGCGCAGGCCTGCCTTGATCTCGCTCTCGGTGGTGGCGTCGACGCTGGAGGTGGCGTCGTCGAGGATGAGGACCCGGGGCTCGGCCAGCAGGCCTCTGGCCACGGCCACGCGCTGGCGCTGGCCTCCTGACAGGGTGAGCCCCCGCTCGCCGACCATCGTCTCGTAGCCCTCGGGTAGGGCTCGGGCGAACTCCTCGACCCCCGCTCGGCGGGCCGCCCGGTGGACCTCCTCGTCACTCGCCTCCGAGCGCGCGTAGGCGATGTTCTCGCGCAGGGTGGCGGAGAACAGGAAGGCATCGTCGGAGACCAGGGCGACCTCGCGCCGCAGCGACGCCACGTCGACGCCGCGCACGTCGGCCCCGTCGATGAGCACGGCTCCCTCGTCCACGTCGTACAGGCGACCGATCAGCGAGACGAGCATGGTCTTGCCCGAGCCCGTGCCACCCACAAGGGCGATCGTGCGGCCGGTCTCCACTTCGAGATTCACGTCGCGCAGGACGGGTGTGGTCGCCCCTTCAGGGGTGAAGGAGACCCCGCGCAGCTCGACGCGGCCCCTGCCGGCGGGCAGCGCAGGCGCGCCGGGAGGTGCGGTGAGGCGTGGGGGGCGGTCGAGGATCTCGAACACCCGCGCTCCGGATGCGACGGCGCGCTGAGCCATGCCCAGCGAGACGCCAAGGGTGCGCATAGGCGAGGTGAGCATCACTACGTAGCCGTAGAACGCCACGAACTCGCCGAGGGTGATCGTTCCCTCGATGGCCTGGCGGCCGCCCACGAGGAGGATCGCCGCCAGGCCGAGCTGGGGCAGAAAGCCGATGAACGGGTTGTAGAAGGCCCGCAGCCGCGTGGATACCATCGATTGGTCGAACACCCGCGCCACCGCATGGTTGAACCGGCGCAGCTGGCGCTCCTCTTGCGCGAAGGCCTTGACCACGCGCACTCCGGACACGTTCTCCTCGGCCTCGGCGGTGAGCTCCGCGATCCGCTGCTGCACCTCCTGGGCGGCAGGGCGGTTCCGGCGCCCGTAGCGGAAGGAGACCCAGACGGCCCACGGCATGGGTGCAAGCGCCAGCAGCGCAAGCCCCGGGTTGACGGCGATCATCACGCCGGCCGCTATCAGGATCGTGGTCACCGACTGAAGCATGAAGATCAGCCCGTAGCCCAAGAAGAAGCGCACCGACTGCAGGTCGACCGTGGCGCGCGACATCAGCTGGCCGGTCTGCTGGGAGTCGAAGAAGCCGAGCTCGAGGGACTGCAGATGGGCGTACATGCGGTTGCGCAGGTCGACGTCGACGGCGAGCGACACTCGTCCGGCCATCAGGCGCCGTACGACCGAGAAGCACAGGCGCCCCAGTGCGGCCCCGACGATCACGAGCGCAAGCGGGGTGAGGTTCGTGCCGCCGTTGCGGATGTCATCGACGGTTCGGCCCACGATGTAGGGGATCAACACACCCATGCCCATGGCGGCCGCGGCTAGGACAAACGAGACGATCACCCCCGAGCGGTAGGGGCGAAGGAAGCCCATGAGCCGGCGAAACGTCTGCACGCCCATTACTTTACTTTATGAAGTCAGTAGCCGGGCGACGCTGTCGCGGCGAAAGGCGAAGATCCGGTCGAGGTCGCGCGCTACGAGTGAGCGAGCCAGCTCACCAAGCGGCCAGGCCGGTAGCGCGTAGCGCACGGTATCCCTCATCACGGTGCCCGAGCCGGAGGTCTCGAAGGTGTGCGTGTGGTGCCAGAGCCGGTAGGGGCCGGCGAGCTGCATGTCCACGAAGCGCACTCCGGGCTCCCACTCCTCGATGCGGGTGAGCCAGTCCACACCCACGCCGTGCAGGCGCAGGCGGTACTCGATCAGCGCGCCGGGGCGCATCTCTATCGGGCCGGGGGTGAGCACCTCGAAGCGCAGCAGGGGAGGTGTCAGGCGCTCGAGGTTGCGCGCGTCGGCGAAGAACGCAAAGACGTCCTCGACGGGGTGGGGCAGAGACTGCTCGCGCTCGAGCCGGTGGATCCGCATCTTCTGAGGTGTACGGCCGCGAGATCTCCTCGGCCCATGGCGACGGATAGGGTGCGGAACAGTGATGACGGCCGCGATCGCGATCTTCGTCGTGGCCCTGGTGTTCATCGCCACCGAGCGCGTGCATCGCACCAAGGTCGCGCTGGCCGGGGCCGCGCTCGTCGTCGTGACCCAGACGATCGACCAGGAGCACGCCATCGAGGCGGTCGACTTCAACACACTCGGCCTGCTCGCCGGAATGATGATCATCGTTCGGCTGACCGAGCCCACCGGCATCTACAACTACATGGCGATCAGGGCCGGCCAGGTCTCGCGGGGGCGCCCGCTGGGCGTGGTGGTCGCGCTCA
>JACCUE010000331.1 GCA_013812005.1 Thermoleophilaceae bacterium | reverse complement strand
CTACGAGGGCGTCCCGACGCCGGAGGAGCGCCTGAAGTCCGTCTTCTCGCCGGATATCCCCGAGAACATCCTGGAGCGCGCGCCCGAGCCCGCCCGTTACGAGGAGCGCGAGCCGATCCACCAGCCGTCCTCGCCGCCGCAGCACGATCCCGTGCTGCGGGTCGTGGGCGTGGGCGGCGCCGGGGTGAACGCGGTCAACCGCATGATCGAGGCGCAGGTCGAGGGCGTGGAGTTCATCGCCGTCAACACCGACGTCCAGTCGCTCGAGCAGTCGGCCGCCGAGACCCGTGTGCACATCGGCCACAGCTCCACCCGCGGTCTCGGCTCCGGAGCCGACCCCTCGCTCGGGCATCAGTCCGCGGTGGAGTCCTACGACGAGCTGAAGGGCCTCCTCAAGGGCGCCGACATGGTGTTCATCGCCGCCGGGGCAGGCGGCGGCACCGGCACGGGTGCGGCTCCGGTCGTGGCCCGCATCTCGCGCGAGGTGGGGGCGCTCACAGTCGGCATCGTGACCAAGCCGTTCTCCTTCGAGGGCGCCCGCCGCGGCGCCCAGGCCGAGGTGGGCGTGGAGGAGCTGGCCGCCGAGGTGGACACGCTCATCACGATTCCCAACTCGCGCCTGCTCACGGTGCTCGACAAGAAGACGTCGATGGTGGAGGCATTCCGGGTGGCCGACGACGTGCTGCGCCAGGGCGTGCAGGGCGTGTCGGACCTGATCACGCTGCCGGGGCTGATCAACCTCGACTTCGCCGACGTGCGCACGATCATGTCCGAGGCGGGCAACGCGCTTCTGGGCATCGGGATGGGCTCGGGCGAGACCCGTGCGATGGATGCGGCGTCGCGGGCGGTCGAGTCTCCGTTGCTCGAGACCTCGGTCGAGGGCGCGCAGTCGATTCTGCTGTCGATCACCGGCGGCCCCGACCTCTCCCTGTGGGAGGTCAACGAGGCCGCCAAGGCGGTGGCCGAGGCCGCGCATCCGGATGCCAACATCATCTTCGGCGCCATGGTCGACGAAAGGCTCGTCGACGAGGTCTGGATCACCGTGGTGGCCACGGGCTTCGGCTCCGCGCCGGCCCCCAGGGCCGACCGGGAGCACTCGCGGACCAGCGTGCCCGAGAGCGCGGACGCCGAGCCGCGGATCACGCGCGCGCCGCGACGCGAGCGGGCCGCCGCGGCGCGCGGCCTGACGGATTTCGAGGTGCCGGAGTTCCTGCCACGCCGCTGAGCCTCGCACGAAGCCAGCCTCATCTCAGCTGAGCGCGGCTCTCGCCTTGATCGGCGTCCAGCACGATGCGCGAGAATGAGGGCATGACCAAGGTCGACGAGGGAGCTTTCCTACCGCGTATCGGCCCCGGGGAGCGAGAAAGGCTCGCCCGGGCGCTCGACCGCGATCACGTTGTGGCCGGAATGCTCTTCGGCTCCCAGGCGGCCGGCCGAGCAGGGCCCCTGTCCGATGTCGACGTCGCTGTCTGGATCGATCCGGCGTTTGCTCGCGAGAAGCGAGCCTCCTTGCGTGGGGAGCTGTCGTTGGCGGCGAGAGCGGCGCTGAGAACGGACGAGGTGGACGTGGTCGTCCTCAACGAGGCGCCGCCGCTCCTGCGCCACAGGGCGTTGACAGGGGGGACGCGCCTGTTCGAGCGCGATCCCCGCGCGCGAGTCCGGCTCGAGACCGAGGCCATGCTCGACTACTTCGACACTGCGCCGTTGCGCGAGGCCCTGGCCGCCGGTCGACGGCGGCGGATCGAGGAGGGTCGCTTTGGTCGACGTTGAGCGGATCGGCAGCAGGCTGGATCGACTCGAGCGCCTGATCGAGCTCCTTGACGAGGTCCGAGCCGGTGGCGAGGACGCGTACCTCGCGGACGAGCGGCTGCGCGCCATGACCGAGCGCTGGCTCCAGCTCGCGATCCAGACATGCATCGATCTCGGCGCACAGCTCGTGAGTGAGCTGTCCGTGGAGCCGCCCGCGGACTACGCCGGCCTGTTCCATAGCCTGGCCCGCGGCGGCTACATCGAGGCCGATCTCGGCGACGCTCTGGCCGCCGCCGCGGGCCAGCGGAACGTGCTCGTCCACATGTACCTCGACATCGACGATCACGAGGTGTTCGCAGCCCTCGGTCGCCTCGACGATCTGCGCCGGTTCGCTGCGGTGACGCAGAGTCTGGCCGACCGGGAGTAGGCGTTTCCCGCGGCCGCCGGGCGATCTGCCGATGGTGATGACGGGAGGTTCTACGAAGGAGCCGGCTGCTCGGACGGAGGCCCGATCTCGTTGCACTCCTCGAGCCCGAGGCGCGTGTTGAGCTTCTGCGCTCTCTCCAGCTCGGGAACGAGCTTGCGGAACTCCTCTCGCAGCGCCGCCTGGGGGTCCGAGGCGGCGCGCACGCGCTCGATCACTCCGTCGAAGGTCTTCTGGGACTCCTCGCCAAGCTCGACCGCTCGCTCGTGATCGGCCCGCAGCTCCTCCGGAGGCTGGAGCTTCACGAACTCGTCGTTCACCTGCTCGGAGGCGTCGAAGACCTCCTCCAAATAGCCGGCGATCTCGTCGGGCGCGTTGGGCTCCGGGATCGCCCCGACCTCGCGGACGGCCTCCTTGCAGAGG
>JACCUE010000314.1 GCA_013812005.1 Thermoleophilaceae bacterium | reverse complement strand
TCTAGGTCGCTTTCTCCCGATCTCAGGTCCTCGACCTGTTGGGCGAGCGCATCCACGCGCTCGTCGAGCTGGACCACGGCATCGGCAGAGGTGTCGTCGCCAGAGCTGGCGTCGTCGATCGAGGCCTTCAGTTGCTGTACCTCGTCGCTCAGCGCTTGGACGCTCTCGGTGTCCGCCTTGCCCGCGAGCTGGTCCGTGAGGCGTGACACATCGGTTTCGTCCGAAGCACGGCCAACCCGGCCCTCGAGCCTGTCGATCCGACCATCGAGACGAGCCACCCGCTCACGGCTCGCGCCCTGGCGATCGTCGTCGTCTCGCAGCAGGAGGTAGACGCTGAGCCCGGCCCCCGCGAGCGCGAGCACGGTGGCCAGCGCCGCGAGCCCCTGCAGGAAGCGCACCCTGTCCTCCAGCCGCTCGGCCCACACAGGGTCGACGACCTCGCTCGCGGCCACGGCCTCCCGGGCGACGGGGACCTGCCGGCGCAGAGGCTCGGTTGGGCGGTCGCTCGGACCGCGCGTCATCAAGACGAAGGCTCCCGCGAGAACCTCCCATCGGCAGGGGCTACCCGGCCTAGAGCTCGGCCAACTGGTCGGGCGATCGGAGCCGGTCCGCCCGACTTGCTTGAATGCGGGCGTGCGTGTTTGGGTCGATCTGACCAACACGGCGCACATCTATGTGCTCCGCCCACTGGTCGAGCGTCTGGCGCAGCAGGGTCACGACGTCGAGATCACCGCACGCCCGCTCTCCCAGACCGTCCAGGCGCTGGAGGGGTGGGGCCATCCGCACACGGTGATCGGCCGTCACGGCGGAGCCGGCCGGGCGGGGAAGGCACGGGCCGCCGTGGAGCGGGTGGCGGAGCTTGTGAAGTTCGCCCGTGGGCGGCGGTTCGATTGCGCGCTGGCGCATGGGTCAACCGACCTCCCGGTGGCCTGCCGGCTCTTCGGCATTCCGAACACGACGATGTTCGACTACGAGTGGGCCACGACTCAGCTCGGCCTCAACTGCCGTCTCGCCTCCCGAACGCTTGTGCCCGACGCGATCCCGATCGAGCGCCTGGAGCGCCTTGGGGCACGCGGGGACAAGCTCGTGCGCTACCCGGGGCTGAAGGAGGAGTACTACCTCTACGACTTCGAGGCCGATGCCGGTGTCCTCGAGGAGCTCGGACTCGATCCGGCGCGGGTGCTGTGCATCGTGCGGACTTCCCCCGCCTATGCGCTGTACTTGGGTGGAAGGGAGAGCGCGCTGCTCCCACGCGTACTGCGACGACTGGCTGAAGACGACCGGACGCAGACGGTCGTCATCGCGCGGACGCCCGAGCAGAGCAACGCGATCGACGCGCTCGAACTGCCACGGACGGTGGTGCCGCGCAAGACCGTCGACGCCCGGAGCCTCATCGCGCTGGGCGATCTGGTCGTCTCCGCGGGCGGCACGATGAATCGCGAGGCGGCCGTGCTCGGGACACCGGTCTGGTCGATCTTCGACGGCCGCATGGGCGCGGTGGACGAGCTGCTCATGCGCGAGGGGCGCCTCCGCACGCTCGCTTCCCCGGATGAGCTCGAGCCGGCCAAGAAACCGGGCGGCGACGGTCGGCCGCTGCACCGCCGCGATCCGGCGGACCTGTTGCGCATGGCGCTGCCGTGGATCGTGTCGCCGGAGAGCGGCTAGCGCCGACCGGCGCTCAGCACGCGCTCCACGGCCGCCTCCGGCTCATCTTCCTCCGGATCGGGCCGGCGACGCAGGCGGACCAGCTCGAGGTGGCGGCGTTTGAGGATCTCCAGCGAATAGACCATCCACACGCTGACCCCGATCACGACCAGTCCGGTGCCGGCAAGGATCACCGTGCGCTCGAGGTCCCACGATCCTTCGGGCCGCGGCGGGAAGAAGCGAGCAAAGATCGCGTAGGCCGCCAGCAACCCGGCCCAGACGTGCAAATAAGCGGCTGTCCGCCGCTGGGACAATCCGATGCGCAGGAACCGGTGGTAGAAGTGGTTGTGGTCGGCGCCCCAGGGCGGGCGGCGGTACTTCAAGCGCTTGAGGACGACGAACGACGTGTCGAGGATCGGCACGGCAAGGACGAGCATCGGTGC
>JACCUE010000301.1 GCA_013812005.1 Thermoleophilaceae bacterium | reverse complement strand
TCGGCGTCGCCTCTGTGGATCGCCTCGAACACGGTCTCGATGGCCTTCGACTGGCCCTCGGCCTGCAGGATCTGCGACTCGCGCTGACCCTCTGCGCGCAGGATCGAGCTCTGCTTCTCGCCCTCGGCGGTGAGGATCTGGGATTGCTTGACGCCTTCGGCGGTGAGGATCGCGGCGCGGCGGTCGCGCTCGGCGCGCATCTGCTTCTCCATCGCCTCCTGGATCGAGGGTGGCGGGTCGACGGCCTTCAGCTCCACGCGATTCACGCGGATGCCCCACTTGCCGGTGGCCTCGTCCAGGACTATGCGAAGGGCCGTGCTCACCTTGTCGCGCGAGGTGAGCGTGTCCTCGAGCGTCATGCCGCCGCACACGTTGCGCAGCGTGGTGACCACGAGCTGCTCGATCGCTGCGATGTAGTCGTTGATCTCATACATGGCGGACTTCGGATCGGTCACCTGGAAGTAGATGACGGTGTCGATCTGGATCGTGAGGTTGTCCTCTGTGATCACCGGCTGCGGCGGGAACGAGACGACCGTCTCGCGCATGTCGAGCAGCGGCTTGACCCGGTCCACGTAGGGCACCACGAGGGCCAGGCCGGGCTGGAGGGTGCGCTGGTAGCGCCCCAGCCGCTCTACGATGCCGGCGCGAGCCTGGGGGACGATGCGCACACCCTGCGCGATGGTGATCAGCACCACCACGGCGACCACGATCAAGACGATGAGAGCAGCCATGTTCGAACTCCTTGCCGGCCCGTTTCAGTCGAGCCCGTTGGATACGAGCGCCGTGGCGCCCTCTATTTGCATGACCCGGACGCGGACGCCGGGCTCGATCACCTCGTCCTCATCGAACGTACGCGCGGTCCAGAGCTCTCCGCTCAGCTTGACCTGGCCTCCGTGGCCATCCACCCGCTCGGTGACCAGCGCGCCCGCACCCACCAGCGCGGCGGTGCCCGTGCGCAGGCGGGCGGGGGTCGTCAGGTGACGCTTGGCTATGGGCCGGAACACCAGCAGGGATGCCGCGGAGGCCACGGCGAAGATCAGCACCTGCAGCGCCGGACCCGCGCCCGCCAGTGCCGCCCCCGCGGCGAGCACGGCCGCGACCGCGATCGGCCCGAGGAAGAACGAGAGGGTGAGCATCTCTCCCACAGCCAGCGCTCCAGCGCCGATGATCCATAGGACCCAGTCCTCCATGGCGGCATCCTAGACCGCCGCGCGCATCATCCCGGGGCGGCCAGCGCCCGCTCGATGTCCGCGAGCAGGTCCGCGGGGTCCTCACATCCGGCGCTGAGGCGGATGAACCCGTCAGGCACCTCGTCCTGACCCCAGCGCGCCCTGCGCTCCGCACTGGTGTGCACACCGCCGAAGCTCGTGGCCTCCGTGATCAGCTCGGCGGCGGCGAGGAAGGCGTCGGCGCGCTCCCGCGAGCCCAGGTCGAAGGAGACGATGGTGCCGAAGCGCGACATCTGGCGGATGGCCAGCTCGTGCGCGGGGTCGGAGGCCAAGCCCGGGTAACGCACGCCTCGCACGTCGTCGCGGGCGACCAGGAGTTCCGCGATCGCGGCCGCGTTCTCACAGCCCCGGCTCAGTCGCAGCTCCAGGGTGGCCAGCGAGCGGTGCGCCAGCCACGCCTCGAAGGGCCCTGGGATCGAGCCCGCCGTCCGGCGCCAGTCGGAGAGGCTCTGGGCCAGGCCGGGGTCGCGGGTGGCCACGTACCCCATCATCACGTCGGCGTGGCCGGAGAGATGCTTGGTGGCGCTGGTCACCGAGAGATCGGCCCCGAGATCCAGTGGGCGCTGCCCCAGCGGGGTTGCGAAGGTGTTGTCGACCGCGACCACGCGTGCGTGGCCGGTCTGCGCCAGTGCCGCTATGTCGCACACGTCGAGGCCGGGGTTGGAGGGGCTCTCGAGCCAGAGCAGCCCGGTTCCCTCGGACACCGCCGACGCGTCCATTGCGGCGGTTGCGACAAGTGAGACCTCGACGCCCCGCCGTGCGAGCTGCTGCTCAGCGAGGGCCCGGACGCCGAGGTAGCAGTCCGATGGGAGCACCGCTGCCTCGCCGGGCTCCAGCACGGTGAACAGAACCGCCGCCACCGCCGCCATGCCCGAGGCGAAGAGCACCACCTCGGCATCCTCGAGCTCGCCGAGGGCCCGTTCGTAGCGCTCCCACGTGGGGTTGCCGTAGCGGGTGTAGACATAGGGGGAGTCCGCCGGGTCGCCCCTGGAGTGAAACGGAGCGGCGAAGACGGGGCCCGGCAGGAAGGGCTCCCCCGGCTCGGTCTCCGGGTGGCCGGCGCGGACCACCCGCGTTGCGTCGCCCGTCTCGTCGCGGCGGGGCATGTCAGGCCCCCTGGGAAGGCTTCGCCACGGAGGCCGAATGCTTCGAATCCCGGGAAGGATTCGGCATGGAGGCCGAATGCTTCGAATCATTCTCGAGGATGGCGCTCGCGAAGTCCTGGGGGTCGAACGGGCGCAGGTCCTCGATCCCCTCCCCTATTCCGATCAGCTTGACCGGCAAGCCGAGCTCCTGCGCGATTGCCAGCGCGATCCCCCCCTTGGCCGTGCCGTCGAGCTTGGTGAGCACGATCCCGTTCACGTCGGTGACCTCGCGGAACAGCATCGCCTGGCGGAGGCCGTTCTGCCCCGTCGTCGCGTCGATGGTGAGCAGGGTTTCGTGGGGGGCATCGGGGATCTTGCGCGAGATCACCTTGCGCACCTTGGCAAGCTCCTCCATCAGTGGCTGCTGGGTATGCAGACGCCCGGCGGTGTCGCAGATCACCACGTCGACACCGCGCGCGACCCCGGCCTCGACCGCGTCGAAGATCACGGAGGCGGGGTCGGATCCCTCGGCGCCGCGCACGATGTCGCAGCCCGCGCGCTCGGCCCACACCTCCAGCTGCTCGCCCGCGGCGGCCCGGAAGGTGTCGCCGGCGCCGAGGAGCACCGACAGCCCGAGCTCGCGCTGCAGGTGCCAGGCGATCTTGCCGATCGACGTGGTCTTGCCGGTTCCGTTCACGCCCACCACGAGGATCACGGCCGGACTGTGGCGAAGGTCGATCGTGTCGTCTTCCACGGTCGCCGTCTCGGCCAGCAACTCGCGCAGCCTGCGGGTGAGGTCTTCGCCGGTCTCGAGCGTGCCCGCGCCCGCCTCGGTCTCCAGGCGTTCGACGATCGACGCCGTGGTGGTTGCACCCACGTCGGCGTAGATCAGCGCCTCCTCGAGGCGCTCGAAGGCTTCGTCGTCCAGGCGCTCGAACATCGTGGCCTGCAGCTCCGCGCCGAGCGCCTGCCGCGTCTTGGTCATGTTCTCCCGCAAGCGCCCGAGGAAGCCGCGTTTGCGCTCGCCGGCGCCGTCCTCGTCGGCCTGGGCGGGCGGCGGCTCGCGCCCGGTGACGAACAGGTCGCTCCACTCTCTCATTCCAGAGCAGTCAAGCAGCCCAGGACAGTCAGGCGGTCTGGGCGGCCGGCGCTTCTTGGGAGGACGACTCCTCCCCCCCGCGCCCGACGAGCTTGCGCGAGACGACCCGGGACACGCCGTCGCCGCCCATGCTCACGCCGTAGAGGCGGTCGGCGGCGTCCATCGTGCGTTTCTGATGGGTGACCACGATGAACTGGGCGCGGTCGGAGTAACGGCGCACGAGCTGCAGGAAGCGGTCGATGTTGAGGTCGTCCAGAGCGGCCTCGACCTCGTCAAGGATGTAGAAGGGGCACGGACGGGCGAGGAAGACCGCGAACATGAAGGCGAGCGCGACGAGGGACTTCTCGCCACCGGACATCAGCGACAGGCGCTTGGTGGACTTGCCGGCCGGCGTCACCTCGATCTCCACGCCCTGCTCGGCGACCACCGGCTGCGCGCCGGCAGTGTCCGGTTCGCTCTCGGCGTCGTCGGCTCCCTCGGGCTGAGGGTCCCCGCCTCCCAGCACGGGCCGCGGCGTCTGGTCGGAATGCACGAGGCGCAGCCGCCCTCGGCCGCCGGGGAAGAGGTGCGCCACCACCTCCTCGAAGTTCTTGGCGGCGGCCTCGAAGGTCTCCTCGAAGCTATCGCGGATACGGCGGTCCGTGTCTCGGATCAGCCCCTGTAGCTCGGCGAGCGCTCCCTCGAGGTCGCCACGCTGGCCTTCGAGCTCCTCCACGTGGGCCACGGCCTCCTCGTACTCCCGGGCCGCGAGGGGGTTGACCGCCCCCAGCTGCTCGCGCCGTCGCGTGAGGCGCTCGATGCGGCTGCTCAGCTCCTCGCGGCGGCGCTCGTCGAGGGGCACCTCGGAGAGATCGGGCTCGAGCCCCAGCCGCCGGGATACCTCGAGCAGGCGGGCCTGGGCGTCGGCGGCGCTGTCCCTGATCTGCTGGGCCGCCACCTCGGTGGAGGTGACGCGCTCGCCGGCCGCTCTCAAGCGTGCCTGGATCTCGGCCTCCTCGTGGGCGCATGCCCGTAGGGTCGATGCCGTCTGCTCGCCGGCCCGGGCCCCGGCCGCGCGCTCGGCCTCGAGCGCGGCCACCTTCGTGCCGACCGCCTGCCCTGCAGCTTCGAGCGCCGCGGCGGCCCGACCTGCCTGCGCGCCCAGCGCAGCG
>JACCUE010000307.1 GCA_013812005.1 Thermoleophilaceae bacterium | reverse complement strand
GCGCTGGTGCGCATCCCCTCCAGCCGGCCGGGGCGCGAGGAGGCGGCGCGGGTGGAGCTGCGCTCCCCCGATCCAGCCTGCAACCCCTATCTGGCCCTGGCTCTGATCCTGGCCGCGGGGCTGCGTGGAATCGAGCGGGGCTACCAGCCGCCCGCAGAGACCAACGGGGTCCCCACCGACGACGTCCGCCGCCTGCCACAGGACCTGCGCGAGGCGGTGGACGCGTTCGAGGTCTCCGAGCTTGCGCGAGACACGCTCGGCGACACCATCTGCGACTGGCACGTGCGCAACAAGCGACGGGAGTGGGAGGAGTACCGGCGCACGGTGACCGAGCTCGAGCGCGCCCGGCTGCTGCGGCTCCTGTAGATGCCGTGGCCGAGGCCTGGATCTACACCGAGGACGGCGAGTTCGGCGGCGAGCTGGCCCGCGAGCTCGCCGAGCTGGGCTACAGCCCACGGCGCATCCGCGCCAACGGCTCTCTGCTTCCCGGGGCCGATCAGGGCACGCTGCCCCGGCGCCCCGACCTGTTGGTGGTGGCCGCCGGCGCCGGCGGGCCGGCCCCGGAGGCGCTGATGGCGCGCCTGCGCGACCACGAGGACCTGGGCGAGGTGCCGCTGGTGGCGGCGGTCGACCCCGAGCACCTATCGTGCGCCCTGTCGCTGGGCGACGCGCATGAGCTGCTCGTGCGGCCCTTCGCCCCCGGCGAGCTGGAGGCCCGGGTGCGCCGCGTACGGCGCGACGTGAACGGGGTCGAGGACGAGGGGGTGGTCCGGGTCGGGTCCCTGGAGGTCAACGTGGCCACCTACCAGGTGAGCATCGCCGGCGAGCCCGTGAGCTTCGCCTACATGGAGTACGAGCTGCTGAAGTTCCTGATCACCCACCCCCGCCGCGTGTTCTCGCGCGAGTCGCTGCTCTCGGCCGTGTGGGGCTATGACTACTACGGCGGGGCGCGCACCGTCGACGTCCATGTGCGGCGCGTCCGCGCCAAGCTGGGCTCCGAGCACGCCGCGCGGATCAAGACCGTGCGCAGCGTGGGCTACCGGTTCGAGCTGTGATCGAACGCGGGCGATCCAGCTACGAGGGCTTCGCGGCCACCATCAAGCTGGTCGGCACCGGCACCCGCGGCAGCCGCGACCTCACCTTCGACGAGGCCCACGGTGCGATGACCGCGTTGCTGACCGGCGACGCCAGCGACGCTCAGGCCGGCGCGTTCCTGATGGCGATGCGGCTGAAGGGCGAGGCGCCGTCCGAGCTGGCCGGGTTCGCCCAGGCCCTGCGCGACGCCTCGGTGGCGCTCGAGGCCGACACCGGCGGGCGCCCGGTGGTGGCCTGCGGCGGGGCCTACGACGGCGTGTCCGGGACCCCGCACCTGTCCGTGGCCGCGGCCGCGACGGCGGCGGCCTGCGGCGCGGCGGTCGTGATGCACTGCGGGGCCACGCTTGGACCCAAGCGCGGTGTGACTCAGGCCGACGTCCTGGCCGGCCTCGGCGGGCCGGCGCGACCTACGCCCGAGCAGTCGGTGGCGATGCTCGAGCGCTCCGGGGTCGCGCTGGTCTACACCCCGGCGGTCACTGCGGGATGGGAGCGCCTGCGTCCGCTGCGTGACCAGATCGGCGTGCGTGGGCCACTGCACGCCGCCGAGCGCCTGCAGGGTTTCTTCGGCGCGCGCCGTTTCGTGATCGGCTTCACCCACAGTCCCTATCCCGGTCGCATCCTCGGTGCGCTCGCGGCGCTGGGCGCGCAACGCTCCGTCGCGGTCCGGGGGGTCGAGGGCTCGGACGTCGCCCGCCCCGGCCGGCCGACGGCGATCACCGACGCCGGCCCGCTTGAGCTGCCCGAGCAGCTCGGGCACAGGATGCCCCCCGAGGGGGGCGCCGAGGCATCGGCCGCGGCCACGCGCGGCGTGCTCGCCGGCGATCTCAACGGGCCGGTGGAGCAGGCTGTGGCTCTCAGCGCGGGGCTGCGCCTCTACGCCGCCGGGCTCTGTGAGGATCCGAGCGAGGCCACCGAGCGCGGCCGCGACGCTCTGCGTGACGGCAGCGCGGCCGCCGCGCTCGACGCCCTGCTGGGCTGATACCCAACGGCAACAGGGGCGTCACACGCTCGACACACGCGGCTCACGCGGCCGAAACCGGCTGCTGTGAGGGTCCGCCGAGTCCGGAGGCGACCCAGGAGGCAAGACCGACGATGGAGGCAGCGACGAGCCGCAGCGGCCGGTGGATCGACCATTGGGAGCCCGAGGACGAGCGCTTCTGGGAGGCCAAGGGCAAGCGGATCGCGCGCAAGAACCTGATCATCTCGATCTTCGCGGAGAACCTGGGCTTCTCGCTGTGGGTGCTGTGGACGGTCGTGGTGATCAACCTGGCCAACGTCGGGATCATCCTGACGCTGTCCGAGCAGTTCTGGCTCGTGGCCGTGCCCAACCTGATCGGGGCGTTCCTGCGGGTGCCCTACACCTTCGCGGTCCCCCGCTTCGGCGGAAGGATGTGGACCACCATCAGCGCGACGCTCCTGCTGATCCCGGCTCTCGCGCTCGCGCTGGTCGTGCCCAGCGGGTGGCTGGCCGACCAGAGCGCGAACAGCCAGTTCTGGATCCTGCTGGCGTGCGCGGCGACGGCCGGCTTCGGGGGCGGCAACTTCTCGTCCTCGATGGCCAACATCTCCTTCTTCTACCCCGAGGGCAAGAAGGGGCTGGCCCTGGGACTGAACGCCGCGGGCGGCAACATCGGCGTGGCGATCTGCCAGCTGGCGGTGCCGCTGGTGATCATCATCGGGGTGCCGGCCAGCGCCGTGGCGCTGCCCGAGCACGAGGTGCACCTGGCCTACGCCGG
>JACCUE010000215.1 GCA_013812005.1 Thermoleophilaceae bacterium | reverse complement strand
GCGGCGGCGATCAGGTTGCCCACCAACCCCGTCATCGAGATGGCGTTGGGCGTGAGGCGCGACTCGATCAAACGGTTGCGAGTGCGAGTGCGCATCTCCGCGCCGGAGAGGCGGCTCCCCCCGGAGGAGCCGGTCAATTACGCCACCGCTTCGGCGCGAGCGGTGCGCCAGGCCCACGCCTCGGGGCGCGCGCGTGCGAACGCGTACGACGAGGCCGAGGCCGAGGCGGCCGCGACCATGGCTCCGAAGGCCACGTCGAGCCAGAAGTGGTTGGCGGTGACAACCACGACGAAGGTGACCAGCGCGGGATACAGGGCCCAGGCCACCTTCAGGCTCCGTAGCTTGACGAGCTTGATCGCCGGGATGGCGATCATCAGCGCGAAGGCCACGTGCATGCTGGGTACGGCGGCGAAGGGGTTGTAGAGCACGTTGGCGCTCTGCTCGGCCGCGTCACCCACGAACGCGGCCACGGTGTCGGTGAAGCCCCACTCGGGCAGGTAGCGAGGCGGCGCTGTGGGAAACGCCATGTACAGCGCGAGCGCGATGCCCATGGCGATCATGAACATGTTGCGCACGTAGTAGAAGGCGTGGTTGCGGGCGATGTAGAGCCAGACCAGGAACGTGGTGGTGACCACGAAGTGCGAGTTCACGTACATCCAGTTGGCGCCCGTCACGATCCAGGCCTGACTCAGCGCCCACGCCTGCAGGCTGGGCTCGAAGAAGGTGCCGAGCGCACGCTCGGCGTCCACAAGTGCGCGCGCGTTCTCAAAGGCGACGGAGGCCCGGCCGTCCACGAGGCCGCGGACGATCCTGTACACGTAGTAGGCGCCGGCGAATAGTGCGAGTTGACGCAGCGCGTCGAGCCACCCCTGGGGAAGCCAGCGGCTGCTGACGATCCAGGCGCGCTTGAACTGGGAGACGAAGTCCTGTGAGACCTGGTGCACGCGGAGACAGCCTAGTGCGTCGACTCGAGGTCGGCCATTCTTTGGGGAGGAGCGCAGCCGGAACGTTGTTCCGGCGTTCTCGGGGAGGAGCGCAGCCGGAACGTTGTTCCGGCTAGCACCGCACCTGAGATTCTCCGCACCCTTTCTCCCTCAGACCCCGTTGCAGCGGCGCCCGCGCTGCACCACCCGCTCGGGTGAGAAGCGGGTCACGAGCCGCAGAAAGCCCTCCTTCTGGGTGCTCACACGGGTCCAGTCGCCCTCGCGCTCGACGCAGCCGCCCTTCGCCAGCCAGTAAGGGGTCCAGCGCACCCGCACCACCGCATCCCCCGGCTTGATCACCCTCAGCAGCAGCTCGTCGGACCCCAGCTGCTCGGGCACGATGTTGGCATCGCCCTCGGAGATCACGATCGGGGCAGGCAGCGTGACCTCGTAGATGCGCCAGTGCTCGAAGGTGGCCAGCAGCTTGAGATAGGGCAGGCCGCCCTCGATCAGGGCCCGCTCGCGGTAGGAGCTGGCGTCGGGCTTGGCGTCGGGCAGCGCCACGTAGCGCACGGCGTTCTCCGACAGCCAGCTGGCGTAGGTCAGCTCGTTGAGTCCGTCGCTGTAGAAGATCGGGTGGCGCCCGGTATCCAGCTGGCGCAGCCAGCCACGCGCCAGCGGCACCTCGGATGCCACCTCTGCTCCCTCCCAGTGGCCGAAGGTAAACGGGATCTCCACGCGGCGCTGGTCGCCCTTCAGGCGGAAGTACTCGCGCACGGGATCGAAGTAGGAGGCCTTTGCCACCGGGTCGTCGATCGCCTTGTAGATGTCGCGCACCGCGGGCGACCACTGCCACACCGCGAGAAGGGCAAGCAGAGCGGCCAGCGGGACCACCGGGCGCCGCCAGCGCCCGGCCAGCGAGCAGGCGATGATCGGCCCGCCGAGCAGCGCGCCGAGGCGCACCGCGTTGCCGCCCATCGCCGTCGGCAGCAGCAGCGCCAGCGACGCTCCGAGTGCGTACAGCACCACGGCGTACCGCAGCGTGCGCTCCGAGCGCGGGAGCACGATCAGGCAGCCGATTGCGAACAACGGGATCGGCAGGTACGCGGAGAAGGGAAACGGCGCGTAGCCGCCCTCGGGGAAGGCCACGGTGAGGAGCACGGGAGGCACCAGCCCCGCCGCCGCAAGCGCGATCCCGTCAGTGCGTTTGCTCGCCACCGCCTCGCCGCGCGCGGACAGCGCGTAGGCCAGTCCCCCCATCGTCAGAAACAGCCCGGCGACCGGACTGGACAGGGGCGCGAGCGCGCCGAGCACTGGAGCGAGCAGCCGGCGGTCGCGCTGGAGCGCAAGCACCGCCGCCATTGCGAACGCCACGCCGAGGGCGAACGGCAGCCGGTTGGTGAACAGGAGGGTGGCCGAGCCGACGCCAAACCAGAGCGTGCCGAGGCGGGCGGCACGCGAGCCCCAGTGCGAGCGGGCGATCTCGGTGAAGAAGATCGTCGAGGCCACCGCCGAGATCGCGCCCATGAGAGGCGGGCCCAGCAGCCAGCCCAGCGGTGGCGACAGAACTGAGTACGCGGGGGTGTGGTGGCCGCCATACCACTGGCCGTTCCAGATGGTGAATCCCTCGCGCCCGAACAGCTCGGAGCGGAAGATGTGCGCTGCCAGGTCGGGTGAGCGCGGCTTGACGATCAGGTAGACGACGGCGAGCGTGAGCGAGACAAGGGCGGGGGCGATTCGCCACCAGTCGGGCCTGCGGCGCCGGACCTGGACCGCGTCCTCGGGATCGGCTTCGGCGCGTTCGGGCGTGCCCTTGGCCGTGCGGCCCCCAGGCGGCGCCGCTACGGGGAGAGAGAGCCGTGGCACGCGGACAGGCTAGCGGCCGCTCGGCGCTGGCTCGGTGCCTCAGGAGACGGCAGGAGCGGCCTCAGCCGGCGGGCGGGATGATCCGCACGACACGGTCGTCGCCCTCGGCGGGGCTGCCACGCCCGTCGGTATTGCTGGTGAGCGCGTACAGAGCGCCATCAGGACCCTCGACCACGGTGCGCAGGCGCCCGAGCTCGCCCTCGAAAAGAGCCTCGTCGTTACCCACCCTGGTCCCATCGAGCTCCACCCGCCGCAGCTGCTCGCCCACCAGGTTGGCGAACAGGAAGTCGCCGGACCAGGCGGAGCCGGGCATCGAGACGAAGGTGGCCCCCGAGGGCGCGATCACGTCCTCGTAGTTCACGAGGGCGGGCTCGAGCCCGTCGCCGCCGTCCTTGCCCTGCGCCTGGGGCCAGCCGTAGTTCGACCCCTCGCGGATCAGGTTCACCTCGTCGTCGGAGTCGGGCCCGAACTCCGTCGCGTACATCCGGTCCTCGGCGTCCCAGTCGAAGCCCTGCACGTTGCGGTGGCCCAGGGAGACGATCTCGAGCTCTGGGCTCTCGCCGCGGAAGGCGCGCAGGCGCAGGATCTTGCCGTTCGGCGAGTCCGGGTCCTGTGCCAGCTCGGTGTCGCCCGCCTCTCCGGTTGCCACGTAGAGCAGGCCGTCGGGTCCGAAGTGGATCCGGCCACCGTCGTGGATCGGTCCGGCCTGAATGCCGTCGAGGATCGTGGCCTGCTCGGTCAGGCGGTCGCCCTCGAGCTCATAGCGCGCCACCTCGTTGCCCGACTCGGTGGTGCGGTAGAGATAGACCAGCCGGTTGTCGGCGAACTCGGGGTCCACCGCCAAGCCGAGCAGGCCGGACTCTCCCACCGCCGACACCTCCACCTCGGCCACCGGCTCGGGACGGAGAGCGCCGTCGCGCTCGAGCAGCCGTACCCGGCCCGGCCGCTCGGTGATCAGCGCTCGGCGGTCGGGGAGAAAGGCGATCTCCCAGGGGGCCTCGAGGCCCGTTGCCACGGTCTCGAGCTCGGCTTCGCCGTCGGCGCGCACCGGCTCGTCGGCCCGGTCCGTGGGGGGCGGTCTCTCCGTGGTCTCCGCAGGCGCGGGCGCGGGCGCAGGCGCGGGCGCTGTCCGGCTGGACTCGCCGCTCTCGTCGTCACCGCCACAGCCGGCCGCCATGGCGGCGGTCGCGAGCGTAGCCAGGAGGGTGAGCTTGGGGCGGCTGCGCGACACCGGAACCAGGGTAGCCGGGCGGATCAGCCGCGCAGGAAGTCCGCCGCCCGCTGCACGAGCTCCGGTCGATCGAGCCACGGCCAGTGCCCCGTGTCCTCGACCATCTCGAGCTCGGCATCGCCGAGCGCCTCGGCGTAGGCTTCCCCGAACTCGGGTCCGAGGTACGGGTCGGCCGTGGGCCACAGCACCAAGGTGGGAGAGGCGATGTCGCCGAGGTTTCGCCCGGCGGCCTCGAGCACCTCACCGGGGGAGGCCCGGTAAAGCTTGAGTATGGCCCGCTGGGTGCCGTGGTCGAAGTGCTTCCAGGCGTAGTCGAGCATGGGGCCGGGCAGCGGCCCAGGCGTGGTGTTGGCCTCCTTGGAGAGCTGCTTGAAGCCGAACCGCGTGGCGAAGCCCATGGACAGCTCGCCCACCACCGGCCGGCGCCACATCCGGGCGATCCGGTGCCACTCGTAGCCAGGCAGCAGGGGCACGCTTGGAAACACCACGAGCCG
>JACCUE010000203.1 GCA_013812005.1 Thermoleophilaceae bacterium | reverse complement strand
TTGCGCTTCGCTGTGGACCGCGAGGCCTTTTCCCCCAACGGGGACGGCTACCAGGACAGGGTGAGGCTGGGCTTCGACCTCTCGGAGCCGGCCGAGGTCTCCTTCTCGGTGATCGACCCCGACGGCGGCGCGGTGCGCCGGATCGTGGACGACCGGGTGCTGGCCGGTGACACCAAGCACCGGTTCAGGTGGGATGGGCGCGACGACGAGGGCGCGGTGGTGCCCGACGCCATCTACCGGATGCGGGTCGTACGCCGGAAGGAGGGCCGCGCCGTGGACTCCTTCAAGGAGGTGATCGTGGACACCGTGCCGCCCGAGGTGAAGATCACCTCGGCTGAGCCGGGCGTGGTCGATCCCGGCGATGGCCCGGTCTCCGTGCGGATCACCTACGACGGTCCGCAGAACGCCTCGCCCGAGTTCCGCGTGTATCGCACCGAAGGGGGTCCCGTGCGCCCGGTGCGCCGCTTCCGCGGTGACGGCAGCCGCAGCGGCGAATGGGACGGCAGCGTGATCAGCGGAGATCTGGCGGTCGACGGCAACTACGCCTTCCAGGTCAGGGTGCGAGACGCAGCCGGCAACGAGACCCTGGCGCCGCCGGGCTACCCCAATCCCACCACCGCCGCCGCGGGTACTGGCACCACCGTCCGCCGCCTGACCCTCCAGGGCCCGCTGGGCGTGGTCGATGCCGGCTCGGTGGCCCGCCTGGAGGTGGGCCCGACGGGCCGCCGCTTCCGGTTCGCCCTTTCGCGCCTGGGCTCGCGCGCCACGATCCGCCGCGACCGCCGCCGAGGCGGCGTGCTGCGCGTGGGCATCCCGGCGCGTGCCCGCACCGGCGTGTACCTCGTGCGGGTGCGCTCGCGCGGCCGGCGGGCCGTCTGGCCGCTCGCGGTCGCGGGTCTGCCCCAGACCGAGCGCTCCCGTGACCGCGCCCGTCCGCTGGTGGTGCTGCCCGCGGTCACCTGGCAGGGCCTCAACCCCTACGACTCCGACCTCGACGGCTTCGCCGACACGTTTGCCAGCTCGCGTTCGGTGCCGGCCGAGCGGCCCTTCGCCGGCGGCGGCCTGCCGCCTGGCTTTGCGAGCGAGGTGTCGCCGCTGCTGCGCTTCCTGGATCGCGAGCGCATGGCCTACGACCTGACCACCGACCTCTCCCTCGCCCGGCGCGAGGGGCCGGCGCTGGGCAACGCGCCCGGCGTGGCGATCGCCGGCAGCGCCACCTGGGTGCCGCGGCGGCTGCGCGACGGGTTGCGCGACGAGGTCGAGAGCAACGGGCTCAGGGTTGTCTCCTTCGGGTCGGAGACACTCAAGCGCACGGTGGCGCTCGTCGACGACCGCCTCCGCGACCCCAGCCCTCCACGCGCCGACGACCTGTTCGGGGAGCGGACCCGGGTGTTCCGGTCAGAGGTCCCCGCCCCCCTCAGCGCACAGCGCGACGGCCTGGGGCTGTTCGAGGGTGTGGACAGCCTGTTCGGGGACTTCTCGGTGTTCGAGCGCTCGGTCGCCCTGCCGCCAGACGCGAGGCTGGAGAGCGCCGCCGGCCGGGACGAGGAAGAGCCCGCCTTCGTGGCCTACCGCTTCGGGAAGGGCATCGTGATACGGCTGGGCACGCCCCAGTGGAGCCGAGAGCTCGAGGAGGACCGGCTGAGCGTCGAAGTGCCCGAGATCACAAAGCGGATCTGGTCCGTGCTGGCCCGCGGTCGCTGACGGCCGCGTTTGCCCTTCTGCCATCCTGAGGCCCCTCATGGTCCGAAAGCTGCTCATCGGGGGCGTCCTCGCCCTGCTCGTTCTCGGCGTCGCCGGGGGCATCTGGTACTGGCAGGCCGGCAAGCCCGTGGAGAAGCGTGGGTCGGCCGACGAGGAGTTCGACCGCACGGACACGCCCGGCGCCCAGCGCCCGCAACGCAAGCGGATAGCCGTGCCGTGGCCCACCTACGGCTACGACCTGCAGCGCACGAAGGTCTCCCCATACGACCACCGGCCGCCCTACCGGCGGCTGTGGTCGGTCGACGCACAGGACACGCTGGAGTTCCCCCCCACCGCCGGCTACGGCAACGTCTACGTCGCTCAGCAGAAGGGCCTCTTCTATGCGCTGAACGGTAAGACGGGCAAGCCGGTCTTCAAGCCGAAGGACTTCAAGCGCTGCGCGGCGTCATCACCCACGATCGCCAACGGCACGATCTACCAGGCCTACATGGACTTCGTCGAGTGCGGGGAGAACGACCCCAACCCGACCGGCTTCCTGATTGCGATGGACGCGCGCACCGGCAAGGAGAAGTGGCGCTTCAAGGGCATGCCGATCGAGTCCTCGCCGCTGCTCAAGGACGGCATTCTCTACTTCGGCTCGTGGGACAACAGGATCCACGCCATCCGCGCCAAGAACGGCAAGGAGATCTGGAGCTACGACACCGGCGAGCGGGTCAACACCTCGCCTGCGTTCTCCAAGGGGCTGATCTTCGCCGCCAACCAGGCCGGCAGCGTCTACGCGCTGAACGCCAAGACGGGCAAGCTGGCGTGGCAGGCCGCCTCGGGATCGTCCGCGCTCGGCGCCCGTGAGTTCTTCTACGCGAGTCCCACCGTGGCCTACGGCCGGGTCTTCATCGGCAACAGCGACGGCACCATGTTCGCCTTCGGCGCCAAGACGGGAAAGACGCTGTGGGCGCGGCCGCTTGGCACCTACATCTACTCGGCGGCCGCCGTATGGGATCAGAAGGTCTACGTGGGCACCTACGACGGCAAGTTCTTCGCCCTCGACGCCGCGACCGGGGACACGAAGTGGGAGAAGGAGCTGGTGAGCGCCGTGCACTCGCCCCCCACGGTGATGGCCGGCCTGGTGTACGTGGCCGCGTGCTCTTCCTGTGGCTCCGAGGCTTCGCGCTTCGTGAAGATGGGTGACAAGGACCTCACCGTGGCCTTCAACGCCCGCACCGGCAAGCAGGTGTGGAGCTTTCCCAACGGCAAGTACGCCGGGCCGATCATCGCCGACCAGGATCGCGTCTACCTCACCGGGCGCAGCATCCTCTACGGGCTCGAGCCACGCAAGGTGCGGAAGCCTTTGGACGGGAGGGCGAGCGCCGCCGTGATCCAGGGCGCGAAGGCAGGCAGGGCCGGGCGCGCGAAGGCAGGCAGGCCGAGGCGTGCGACGGCAGGCAGGCCGAGGCGTGCGACGGCAGGCAGGGCCAGACGCGCGAAGGCAGGCAGGGCCAGACGCGCGAAGGCAGGCAGGAGCAAGCGCGCGAAGAAGGCCAGGCGCGTCCGTCGCGCGCGTCAGCGCAGCCGCGGCTGAGGGCCTCCGGTGCGCTCCTCCCCGTGCCGTTCCGGCTGCGCTCCTCCCGAACCCGGCTGCCGGCCAGGAGCGAGCCACACGAGCGCCGCCGCGATGGCGCCCGTCATCGGCCAGACCAGGTAGTAGTTGTTGAAGGTGCGCCCGATGAAGAGCAGCATCAGCATGGAGATCGCGAACCCGGCGGGCCCCACCCACCCTTCACGCAGCCGGTGCTGCGCCAGCAGTAGCCAGGCGGTCAGCGGCAGCCACGTGAGCACGGCTATCAGGGCAAACGGGTATGAGCCGTCGCGATCCTCGAGGATGCCGGCGCGGAGCAGCATCGCCGACAGCCCATAGCCCACGATCTTGTAGGTGCCGGCCCCGAACTTCACGGTGTCCTCGTAGAAGGCCACCGGGTCAGCGATCAGGAAGGGCAGGATGCCGACCGCCACCACGCCCGCGAACACGGCCGCCACGCGTTTGAGCTCGGCACGCGCGACGCCGCGCGAGACCATCATCAGGGCGATGAAGGGGATCGCCACCACCGCGAACTGCTTGAGCAGGACGGCGGCGGCCAGGCTGGCGGCCGCCCACCGGTAGCGCTCACGGGTGACCAGGGCGAACGCGAGCAGCATCAGGGTCAGGCTGGGAGCGTCGTTCTGGCCGAACCACGCGGAGCGCACGGCGATCGGGTTGGCCACCACCACGGCTCCGAGCGCGAGCCGCCACCCGAGCGGGGCGCGGAAGACCATCGCGGCCGCGAAGCCTGCCAGCGTGAGCGCGAGCACGAACAGCCGGTAGTCGTCGAAGGGGGAGGGCAGCAGGCGCCACACGGACGAGGTGATCGCCGTGCCGGGGAAGTAGGCGTAGTGCTCGAGTGACACCTCCCGCTCGCGGACACGCTCCGACACTGTTCCGTCTCGGGTGTAGAAGCGCTCCATGCCCGACTCGCGGTAGTCGTGGCCGTAGGGATTCTCGCCGTCCAGCACGAGATCCCCTGCAATTTCGATCTGGTAGACCGAGTCGTTGGTGTGAAACCACGGCGCCGTCGCGTCGCGCAGCCCGATCTGCAAGAGCGTGGATGGCAGCAGCAGGGCGAGCGCCACCCCGAGGGCCAGCGCGACTGCGCTCGACGCAGGAAAGTCGCGGCGCTTGAAAGACACCGCCCCCACCAGCGCCACGGCCAGTCCCGCGAGAAAGCAGATCGCGCGGGCGAGGCCCACGTCCCACTCCTCTCCCGCCGCCCGCACCAGCGGCGCAAGTGGCCCCTGTGGGTCGACGGAGCCCGGACGGAAGGGCCATGGGTCCGAGCCCAGCTCGGGGAGATTGATCGCCACCAGTCCCAGCAGCACACCGAGCAGTCCCCAGAACCCGCCCCTCGAGATCGACTCGGAGGATCCGGCGTCCCTGCCGGATCCTTCACGGCCGCGGCGGCCGAGTCGATCCTCCATCAGGCGCCTGACGCCAGCGCGTCGGCGGCGTCGGGACCGGTCCCTGACGAACCTGCATCACGCGGTTTCCGTAACGACGCGGAATCGGACGTATCCGCATCGCGGCGCACACCGTCATCTCGTCGGGGCCAGGTGAGATAGCCGGCGCCCACGCCGAGCACCACCCAGGTGAGCGGGTCCTCCAGAAAGCCGCTGTAGAACAGCGCGTGCACGAACAGCGCCAGGAATGCCGCCCCGAGGGCCAGGCCGAGGGCGGGCTCGAGCCGGCGCACCGCCATCAGCAGCCGCGTTCCGCCCGCCAGGAGCCACACGTAGAGGGCCAGCCCCGCCAGGCCCAGCTCGGCCGCCACCGTGAGGGGCGTGGTGTGGGACACGAAGTTTGGAGTGGTCCGGTCACGGCCCGACAGGCGCCGGCTGGCCTGTGGCTGGCCGCCGATGCCCACGCCGACGATCGGGTCCTCGCGCACCACCCGCACCGCGTCCTGCACCCGCTGCGAGCGATCGGCGGTTCGCTGGCGCAGCGACTCACCCCGGATCTCGATCGAGGCCAGATAGCCCACGACAAGCAGCACAGCCACCGTCAGGACACCGAGCACCAGCCGGCGCACCGTCGCGCCGCCGGTGGCTGCGGCCACCGCGAGCGTGATCGCGACGAGCGCCACCATGCTCGACTGGGAGTAGGAGAAGAAGAGCCCGGCCCACATGAGTGTGAGCACGCCCACGCCCAACCAGAGACGCACGCGTCCGAGGGCGAGCAGCACGAGCACGAGCCCTATCCCGAGCACCACGTGGCGGCCGTAGAGGCTCGGATCGCCGAACAGCGAGGTGACCCTGAAGTAGTCCGTGTTGGCGTTGGAGACCTCGAGATTGGGTGCGAAGAAGAACAGCTCACGGGTGGCCGCCTGGTAGAGGCCGATGAGGGCGAACAGCGCAGCCAGTCCCACGCCGAGCCGGGCCAGGGCCCTCGGCGCCCAATCGGGAAACGGCGACCGCGCCACCAGCCCGAGCAGCAGTGCGAACGGCATCGTGAAGAAGGCCAGCAGCTCGACGCCGGCCTCGATCTCGTCCGCCCACACCAGCGACACGGAGGCGAAGCCGATGAAGGCGGCGGCCGGGAGCGCCACCACGCGCGGCAGCGGCCTCACAGCCCCGTGATCGTCGTGCAGGGCCCGCCAGACCAGCGCCAGCGCCGCGGCGGCGAGCACGAAGTAGAGCGGCAGCAGCCGCCCCAGCTGACCGTCCTCGGCCAGGGTGACCGGCAGGCTTCCCGACGGGTCGAAGCTGATCGGTGGACGCAGAGGCGCGGCGGCGAGTACGGCCAGCGGCACCCACGCGGGCCGGCGCACGAAGATCGCGGCGGCGCCCGCCAGCACCGCCAGTCCGGCCACCGACGCCACGGCTCCGGCCGGGGACAGGAGCGCGTCGACCTTGCCGGAGCCGGGGATCGACACCGTCAACCCGAGCGTTCCCAGCCCGAGCAGGGCGACCCCACCGAGCACCATCGCCCGTCCCCGGCCCGCCAGCAGCAGCGCCGCGCCGACGGCGGCCAGGACGGCGGCGAGCTGAGCGAGGTCGGGGTGTTCCACGGTCGGCGGGGGCAGGCTATCGCTCGCCGGGCGAGCGCTCGGTTGGATTGAAGCTGGTCATGGGGCGATTCGCGCCCGGCGGTTGTACTCCTCGGCCGCCTCGCTTATCCCCTCGCCGCGTAGGGGCGTGAGCTCCTGGCGCGCGTGGAGGAGGTAGCGGCGCGCGTCGTGTCCCCCCGCCACTGCCGCAACCAGAGCCAGCGCGAGGTAGAACCAGGCACCCAGCAGCCTCACGGTCAACCGCTCGGGGGCTGAGGCGTGCTTGCGCAGGTAGCGGTCCCTCCCGCGGTGGAACTCCACGATCCGGCGCCGAGCGCGATTGAAGTCGGTGGTCAGCTGGTCGTGGTGGACCGCCCTCGCCGAGGGAACGTGGAGAACCTTCCAGCCGGCGTCGTGAAGGCGCTTGCAGAAGTCCGTCTCGTCGGAGTACACGAAGAAGGCCGGATCGAGGTAGCCCACCTGGGCGGCTGCCTCCGAGCGCACGAGCATTGCGCTCGACTGCGCCCAGCCCACCTCTCGCGTGCGCGCGCCGCCGCTCTGCACGGTCAGAGAGCGGTGCAGGAACAGTGCACCGGCGACCGCGGTGGCGATGCCGGGCAGCCGCCACGCGCAGGGCTTGGGCTCGCCGTCGGTTGAGAGCAGCTGGGCGCCCGCCGCCCCGGCGCTCGGGTCCGCCTCCATCGCGGCGAGCAGGGCGGCTGTCGCCCCCTCGCACAGCTCGGAGTCCTCGTTGAGCAGGAGGCAGTAGGCCCCCCGCGCCACGCGCAGCAGGTGGGAGTCGTTCTCTGCCTTGCCGCGGCGCCGGTCGAGCGCGACCACCTCCGCGTCGTGGCGGCTCTTCTGGACCGCCGCCGCGGAGCCGTCGTCGGAGGAGTTGTCGAGCACGAGGATCTCGTGCGAGAGCCCCGGCGGGTGTGTGCGGGCGATCGCGTCCAGGCAGGCCAGCAGGAGGTCGCGCCCGTCCGTGTTCACGATGCAGTAGGAGAGATCCATGGTCACCCCCGCGAGGCCGCCGGCCCCGCGTCAGGCGCGGCAGCCCTCTCGAGCACCTCGCACATGCGGTCGGCCAGCATGCGCCGGTCGAACCGGGTCTCGGCCAGCACACGGGCGTTGCGACCGTAGGCGGCGGTCTCCTCGGGGTGGTCGCGGAGCCAGAGCACCTGCTCGGCCAGATGGGCGGGATCGCCACCGCGCGCGTAGACGCCGGCCGCGTTGCCCTCGACCAGCTCGCGCTGCCAGCCGTCGGTGTTCACGATCGCCGCCCGTCCGGCCGCGAAGGTGTCGAACAGCTTGTTCGGGGAGTTGGTGGCCAGGATCGGCACGTCCTTGAAGATCGTCATGCAGGCGTCGGAGGCCGCTGCCAGGCGGGCGGCCGATGCCTTGCCGGCCGCGGGCAGGAGCACGACGTTGTCCAGGTTGCGCCTGCCAACGGCAGCTTCGATCGCCCCGCGGCGCTTGCCCTCCCCCTGGAGCACGAACGCGACGCCGTTCTCACGGCGCTCCTGGAGCACCGACGCCGCCTCCACCACCTGCGACAGGTCGTTGGCCTCGCCCATCGTGCCGAAGTATGAGCACACGAACTTGCCCTCGAGGCCCAGCCGCGCGCGCAGGTCGCCGGGATCGAGGTCGGGGGAGAAGAGGTCGAGGTCGGACGCATTGGGCACGAGCGTCACTCGGTCGGGCTCGACGCCCGCGGCCACCACGCCATCGCGCATGCCGGGCGAGAGCGCCACCACGTGGCGCGCGAAGCGGTACACGGCGCGCTCGGACGCCCGCGCCACGCGCTGCGCGATCGGGTTGCGCAGCGCCCCCATCTGGATCGGGGCCTCGGGCCACAGGTCGCGCACCTCGAACACCAGCGGCGCCCGGTGGAGCGTCGCCGCCGCGATGCCGGGCAGCGCGATCGTGAGGGGCGGTGAGGTGGCCAGCACCACGTCGGGGCGCTCGGCGCGTACTGCGGCGAGGGTGGCTGCGGCCGCGAACCGCGCGAACCCCGCCATCCGGCGGCTGTAGCCCTGGGCGGTGGCGGCCGCATAGTCCGTCGAGGCGCCCCCAATCTCCACGACCCGTATGCCGTCGACCGTGCGGCGCGCCGGCGAGGGGCCGGCTGCCGCGGTTAGGATCACCACCTCGTGGCCGCTTCCCACCAGGTGCCGCGCCAGCTCGTACGAGCGGGTGCCGCCCGCTTGCTCGCGCGTCTTGAAGAACTGATGCAGGTACAGGATCCGCATGGGGCAGGAGACCGTACGTGACGCGCGTGCTCGACATCCTGATTGCGGCTGTCGCGCTGGCCCTGGCCTCCCCCGTCCTGCTCGTCGCCGCCGTCGTGATCCGGTTCGAGTCTCGGGGCCCTGTCATCTACCGCCACGCTCGAATCGGCCGCCACGGCATGCCGTTCGAGCTGTGGAAGCTGCGCACGATGGTGCAGGGGGCGGAGCGGATGGGCGCCGGGCTCTACATCGAGCGCGGCGATGGGCGCATCACCCGGTCGGGGCGGTTCCTGCGGCGCTTCTCACTGGACGAGCTGCCCAACCTCGTCAACGTCCTGCGCGGCGATCTCTCGATCGTGGGTCCGCGACCCACGGTGGGCGAGCAGGTGGAGCGCTACACCGACCACCAGCGCCGTCGCCTGGAGGTCAAGCCGGGCATCACCGGATGGGCACAGGTCAACGGGCGGGCTTCACTGCCCTGGCCCGAGCGGATCGAGCTGGACGTCTGGTATGTGGACAACCGCTCCGTGCTCCTCGACCTGCGCATCCTGGCCCGCACCGTGCGGATGCTGGCGACGGGGCGCGGGCTCTACAGCGAGGAGCTGCGTCAGGGCTGGGACTAGCTGTTCCTGCTTTGTGGTCGTATGGCAACCTCAGGGCAGGACAGCACCCTCCGCGAGGTGGAAATGGCGTCGTGCACGTCCTGCGTCCGAACTTCCCTCCCACCGGCAGATGTCCACGGCAGAGATGGGCGGCCTGGTCGTCATCGGCTCGAAAGGACCCGATCCGGGCTGAGTACCTAGGGCGCCACGACCCCGCCGCCGCGGGTGCGGGGAACGCTCACGCGGAGCTTGTACGCCCGCGAGGCGCCGCGAGCGGTCACGCTGTCGGCGCGGGAGGTCACGTAGTAGCGGTAGAGCCTCGACCCGGCAGGCACGAAGGAGCCGCGGAAGGTGCCGTTGCGCGCCACGCGTAGACGCTCGACGCCAACCACGGGCCAGCGATTGCCGCGGCGGACCTTCAGTACCTGCCAGACCGATCGCTTTCGAGGGCGGACCTTGCCGCGCAGCACGGTACGCTTGCCCGTGGCCCCCCTCGTCGGCGCTCGGGTGAGGGTGAGGATGGGGCGCACCTGGACCGCGACCGGGGCGGAGGCCGTGGGCAGCCGCTCACCGGAGCCGGGGAAGCTGGCGCGGAGGCTGCGGTTTCGGCGCAGCTTGACCAGGGCCGAGAAGCCGCCCTGCGAA
>JACCUE010000199.1 GCA_013812005.1 Thermoleophilaceae bacterium | reverse complement strand
GGTAGCTGCTCATCGGCCTGAGGGTACGCGCTCGCCCAGCCCGGGGTAGAGGATCACGAAGCCGTCGGCGTCGCAGGTCAGCTCTCCCACGAATGAACGGTGTCGGCCTACGTAGCGGACCGTACGCCCGTCCACGGGCTCGTAGCGCTGCTCGGAGCGGTGCACCCCCAGGTCGGGCACCGAGACCCACGCCATGACGAGCTCTCTCGGCTCCCCGCCCCCGAGCAGGCGCTCGCGGCGGATCGGCATGAAGTTGGTCAGTGGTGAAAGGCCGAGGTCACAGTCGAGGGCGCCCTGCACGTCGTCCATCCGCCCGCCGGGCGGCGCCAGCTCGATGTCGGGATCTCCGTCCGCCTGCGGGTCGCAATGCCAGCTGCCCTGCGCGTCGCGTGTGAGATCGATCCTGCGCCGCCACCCTGCGCCGCGCGCCTGCACCTGCAGCCGTCGGGTGACGAACGCCTCCCCGGTGGCCAACTCGTACTCGAGCCGGTACGGGACGGGCTCGACGCCGATCTGCACCCCGCGCGCCGAGAGTCGGTCGGGGGCCAGGTCCACCTCCGCCAGCTCCGCCCGCCAGGCGTCGAGGCCCCGCCAGACGAGCATCCGCGATGCCATGACTACCGCGCGTAGTCGGTCGAGCGGCTCTCGCGGATCACGGTGACCTTGATCTGGCCGGGGTAGGAGAGCTGCTTCTCCACCTCCTGCGCGATTGCGCGCGAGAGCAGCACGGCAGCATCGTCGTCCACCTCCTCGGGCTTGACGATCACTCGGATCTCGCGGCCGGCGTGAATCGCGTAGACCTTCTCGACGCCCTCGTGGCGGGTGGCCAGCTCCTCGAGGTCGCGGAGCCGGGTGGTGTAGCGCTCCAGCGACTCCCCTCGAGCTCCCGGGCGGGCACCCGAGGTGGCGTCGGCGATCTGCACGATCACGGCCTCGATGGTCTGGGGCTCGACCTCGTTGTGGTGGGCCTCCATCGCGTGGGCCACCGCCTCGGCCTCGCCCCGGCGGCGGGCCAGCTCTCCGCCGACCAGGGCGTGCGGGCCCTCGACCTCATGTGAAACGGCTTTGCCGATGTCGTGCAGCAAGCAGGCGCGCGCGGCGGTCTTGGCGTTGGCGCCCAGCTCCCCGGCGACAAGCGCGCCCAGATGGGAGCACTCGATCGAGTGCGCCAGCACGTTCTGGCCGTAGCTGGTGCGGAAGTGCAGCCGCCCCAGCAGCTTGGTCAACTCGGGGTGGAGCGCGCCCACGTTGGCCTCGAACACCGCCTTCTCGCCCACCTCGATGATCCGGCGGTCGATCTCGGAGCGAGCCTGGGTGAAGGCCTCCTCGATCCGCGCCGGGTGGATGCGGCCGTCGCCGAGCAGCTTCTCGAGGGTCATACGAGCGACCTCGCGGCGCACCCCGTCGAATCCTGAGAGCAACACCGCTCCCGGGGTGTCGTCGACGATGAAGTCGATGCCGGTGAGGGCCTCCAGGGCACGGATGTTGCGCCCCTCGCGACCGATGATCCGCCCCTTGAGCTCGTCGGACTTCAGCTCCACCGTGGAGACCGTGGTCTCCACGGCATGGCCTCCGGCCACCCTTTGCATGCAGGTGGCAAGGATGCTGCGGGTACGGCGGTCGCAGCTGTGGCGGGTCTCCTCCTCGACCTGCCGGATCAGTCGCGCACTGTCGTGGCGCAGCTCATCCTCGAGCTCTCGGAGCAGGATCTGCTTGGCCTGGCCGGCGCTGAGCCCGGACACGCGCTCGAGCTCGCGGATCTGCTCCTTGCGCGCTTCCCCGAGCTCGGCGGCGTTCACTTCCAGGTTGCGCCCGCGGTCCTCCAGCGTGCGCTGACGGTCGTCGACCTCACGCAGCCGCGACTCCACGGACTGCTCCTTTGCTCTCAGGCGCTCCTCGAGACGGGCCAGCTCGTCGCGACGTGACACCAGGTCGGCCAGGGCGTGGGTCTGCTCGGGCGCCGCTGTCTCCTGGGCGCCGGCATGGGTGGACGCGGGCGCGTCGGGGTCGACGGCGTGCCCCGACGCCGTCCGCTCCGGCGATCCACGAGGTCCGCCGGCCGCGGGTGTGCCCCGAGGCCGCGTTCGTGTCTGACCGGAAGGGGTGTCTCTCACCGGCGGCGCAGGATGGACCGCCTGTGGGGGACGCGAGCGCAGCGCGAGCACGACCACCACGCTCGAAACGGCCGCCGATACCAGGGCCGCCAGCAGGATCTCCATATCGCAGCCTCCTCCCGTGGCGCGAGGGCGCCCACGTGCAGTTTCTCCATGTCGAGCGCTCGGCCCGGCTCCGCGAGGCACGTGTGGGACTGCTCTGGGCGGGCGCACGCCTTCCGGGGGCGCGCGGGACTGCGTCTAGGGACGCGCTATTTCGCTCCTCTCGCGCTCGTCCTCATGTTTTCCGTGTCCGCTGTCATGTCGATTGGGTTGCCGGAAGATCAGATCCGCTGCAAAGAAGTCATTTCGTGGTCACGGCGACCGAGTGGATCGCGTCCGCCGAGGTTAGTACCCAAGCGTTTCCGGCGCAACCGGCGCGGGCCTGTGGGTGACGCGCCAACGCGCCAACCGTGTCGGATCAGGCCCGCTCGGCTTGACGGCCGTGCTCGCGCACGGCCTCGTAGGCCAGCTCCGGCTCATAGCCCTTGCGGACCAGCAGCCTCCAGGCGCGATCCCGGTCGCGGTCGGACTCGCACGGAGGCAGCTTGTCGGACAGGAGCCCCATCGCGGTGGCGAGCTCGTCGTCGCGGTCAGTGGCCGCGAGGGCGGCTCCGATCAGGTGATCGGGCACCCCGCGCCGGCGTAGATCGCGCTCGATGCGCTGTGAGCCCCAGCGCTCGATCCCGCGCTTGTCCTCGGCGAAGAGCCTCGCGAAGCGCTCGTCATCGAGAAGACGAGCGGCCGTCAACTCGGCGACGCAATGGTCGATCGCCTCGGGACCGATCCTCTTGCGCTCAAGGAACGCCCGCATCTCGGCGACCGTCCGGTCTCTGGTCGAAAGGGTCCGGTAGGCCAGCTTCAGTGCCCGTTGCCCTTCGGTTGGCGGAGGCTCTTCGATCACGGCCGGCTCATCTCAAGGGAGTTGCTCGATCAGGCCGCCTGCTCCTCGATGTCCCCGGCGCCCGTGACGACGTCGGGCGGCGGAACGGGTGCTTCGACGGCGGCCTCCGCCGCACCGCTGCCGACACCCAGAGCCGCGTACACCTTGGCCTCGATCTCCTTCGTCTTGTCCGGGTTCTCGCGCAGGTAGGCCTTCGCGTTGTTGCGCCCCTGGCCGAGGCGCTCCCCGTCATAGGAGAAGAACGAGCCCGACTTCTGGACGATGTTGTGCTCGATCCCGAGGTCGAGGATGCAGCCCTCGCTCGAGATACCGGTTCCGTACTCGATGTCGAACTCGGCCTGGCGGAACGGAGCCGCCACCTTGTTCTTGACCACCTTCACCCGCACCCGGTTGCCGACGGCCTCGGTGCCCTCCTTGAGGGTCTCGATCCGGCGGATGTCGAGGCGCTGCGACGAGTAGAACTTGAGCGCGCGACCGCCTGGCTGGGTCTCAGGTGAACCGAACATCACGCCGACCTTCTCGCGGATCTGGTTCGTGAGCACGCA
>JACCUE010000155.1 GCA_013812005.1 Thermoleophilaceae bacterium | reverse complement strand
CGGCCCCCTTCTTCGGCCCGCCGGCTGATGCCGGCACGGGCTGGGAGTCGCGCTGACGCGCGACCCGGGGCGGCTGTCGAGATACTTGGAGGTGTTGATCAATGCGCGAATTCCTTGCGCGCGCAGTACCGGCCCATGTGGCCGCTGAACCGTCCGACCAAAGTCCGAAGTCCGTTCTCGGAGCCGTGCTCGCTGCGGGTGCTCTGGCCTGCGCAGGTGTTGTCGGTCTGCCGCCGGCGGCCCAGGCCCAGGCCCAGGCTCCCGCGGCCGAGCAGCCCGCCGAGCCCGAGGCTGCGGCCCCCGCTCACGTGACCAAGGTCACGTCGGTTCGTCCCGCGCGCCGCAAGGTGGTGCGCAAGCGGTTCAAGCCTGCCGCCAGGCCCGGTCCGCGGGGGGTGCGCCGGATCATCCACTTGGAGGCTCGTCGCTGGAACATCAGCCCGAGCAGCCTCTCCCGCCGCGTGGCGTGCGAGTCGAACTACCGCTGGTACGCCGGCAACGGCGCCTACCAGGGGCTGCTCCAGTTCGCCTCGAGCACTTTCTACCGCGGCCTGAGCTCGATCCGCAGCCGCGAGGTGAAGTTCGTGCGCGAGCGCAAGCGGATGGTGCACGGCGAGAGGATCGTGCAGTACTCCGACGGCTCTTTGACGGTCGGGCGCGGCGTCAAGCGCCGGCAGAAGGTCGTGACCGTCTACAGCGGCACGTTGCCGCGCAACCCGTCGGTGACGCACGGGTGGACCCAGCTGCGGATCGGCTCGCAGGCGATCCGCGGGCTGAGTGCCGTGGGGTCGGGCGAGTGGGCCTGCCCGGCCTGAAGCGGTCCGCACCTGACAACCTCACCGTGTCAGGAAGCGGCCGGCTGCACGACTGAAGGGACCCTTGGGGCGATTTCGGAGAAAGAGCGAGCGGGAGCTGATGGGGATGGGCGAGGACGAGCTGATCGCCTACCTCCTGGGTGCCCGCGCGGCCGGCGACCGCGAGGCCACGGGCCTCGCCGTCTCGATGCTCGTCTACGGCTTCATGGGCAACGTGCAGCGCCGGGTTGCGATGAAGGTGGCGCCGGAGTCGGTGGAGGACGTGGCCAAGAGCGTGCTGCTCAGCGCCCTCGCCTCCCCCTTCGATGGCGTCAGCGTGGGCGAGTTTCGCAAGTGGGTCGGAACGATCGTCCAGCGACGGATCGCGGATTTTCACCGCGACCCCCGCCGTGAGATCCAGACCGGCCCTCTGCCGACCGAGCACGGGGGAGACGAAGGCGTCTGGGGTGAGGAGCCGACCGCGGAGTTCGAGGGCGACACGGTCGACGTGCAGCGGGCCATCGACGGGGCCTACTCAGAGCTCAATCCGTTGCACCGGCAGGTGATCGATCTCTCCATCTGGGAGGACCTGTCCGCGGGCGAGGTGGCCGAACGGCTCGATGTGAGCCCTGCCAACGTGCACAAGATCACGCAGCGCTTCCGTGACCGGATCGACGAGCTCTTCCCACGCGATGGCGATACTGCGAGCTGAGCCATGACCGACGTTCACGCCCTTCTGGAGGAGTACATCGCCGCCCACCAGGGCGGCGGGGAAGCCGACCCGCGCGAGTGGCTCGGGCGCGCCGAGGGTCGCGACCGCGCCGTTCTGGAGGGACTCATCGACGCCTACCTGGCCCGCGCACCGATGCGGGCCTGGGACCCGGACGGCTTCCGCGAGTCCGGGCTCGCGCCTTTCGCGGAGCAGGTGACCACCGCGCTGCACGGCCGGTCCGGGGCGTGGCCGGCGCTCCTGCCCCGGCTGCGCGACCGCGCCGCGCTGCGCAGAGCCGAGCTGATCGAGCGGCTCGCGGCCGCTCTCGGAGCCCAGGACAGGCAGGACAAGGTGGGCTCCTATTACCACGAGATGGAGCAGGGTCTGCTTCCCTCAGAGGGCGTCGACGACAAGGTGCTGGCTGCGCTGGGATCGATCCTCGGACAGAGCGCCGAGTCGCTGCGCCGCGCCGGTCGCTCGCTTCTGCCCGGAGCGGGTGAGCCACCTGCCGCATCCGCCCAGGCATTTGCCCGGCACGCCTCGCCCGACCCGGCCTACGGCGACGCCTCCGAGCCGCCGCCCGCCCGCGGGGCGGTCTCCCCCGACCCGGACGCCGAGCCCGACGAGATCGATCGCCTCTTTCGCGGCGGTTGAGCGTCAGGGCCGCTCTGCCTGCGCCGACGGTGCCCACATGCGACCACTGCATGACCCCATCCCACTCCTGCGCCACGTGCTCCGGGCGGGTGACGTCGGGCTCGCCGCTCGCCTCGCGCGGGCGCTGCGCTCCGATCCTCGCTACCGCGGCAGAGTCGAGCGCGAGCTGCGCGCGCTGCCGCCACCGGGAAGTCCCCATGTCACCCCCGCGGGCCGACTGCTCGACCAGCTCCTCGTGCAGCTGCATCCACCCAACCACAGTCCGGGGTAGATGACCGAGGTCGAGCAACGTGCCGAGCGGGCGCTCGCCCGGGTGCCCGGATACGTGTGGGACGGCGTGACGCTGCCCGTGCCGGTCGAGGACATCGCCGACAGCGTGTTCGGGCTTCTGATCAGAGACGTCGAGGACATGGCTGCGGCGCCCGGCGCGCCCGACCTCGGCCCCGACGGATCGCTCAGCGGCCTGCTGCTTCCCGACCGCGGCGAGCTGTGGGTGAACGCCGTGGAGGCCGGCCAGTGGCCCGGGCGCCGGCGCTTCACCATCGGCCACGAGCTGGGCCACTGGTGCATGCACCGCAGTGACCACGTGGCCACGATCTACTGCCGCTCGAGCAGCGTCGACCCACAGGCCGAGCGGCCCGAGCGGCCGGTGCCCGAGCAGGAGGCGGACGCGTTCGCCGCGGCGATCCTGATGCCGGCGGCGCTGATGCGCGAGCACTATGCGGAGTGTCGCCGGGCGTTTCCGGGAAGCGCCTGCTTTCCTGAGCTGTGCCGGCGCTTCGGCGCATCCAAGGCGGCGATGGGGCGGCGGCTGCACGCGGTGATCTGAAAGGCAGGGCCGCGCCCGACGGCTAGGCTCGACGGCCATGGACCTCAGAGATCTCGGTCGCACCGGCGTACAGGTCAGCCCCCTCTGCCTCGGCACGATGATGTTCGGCGCCTGGGGCGACACCCGCCTCGAGGACTCGGTGCGGATCATCCATCGCGCCCTCGACGCCGGCATCAACTTCGTGGACACCGCCGACGTCTACTCGCGGGGCGAGGCGGAGGAGATCGTCGGCAAGGCGCTCGAGGGCCCGAGGCGCGACAGGGTGGTCCTTGCCACCAAGTTTCACGGCAGGATGGGCGACGATCCCAACGAGTTCGGCAACTCGCGCCGCTGGATCTTCAAGGAGGTCGAGAACAGCCTGAGGCGCCTCGGCACCGACTACATCGACCTCTATCAGGTCCACCGCCCCGAGCAGGACACCGACATCGACGAGACCCTCGGCGCCCTCACCGACCTGATCAGGCAGGGCAAGGTCCGCTCCGTCGGCTCCTCCACCTTCCCGGCCAGCCAGATCGTCGAGGCGCAGTGGGTCGCCGAGAAGCGCAACCGTGAGCGGTTCGTGACCGAACAACCTCCCTACTCGATCCTGATCAGAGCGATCGAGAACGACGTGCTGCCCACCACCCAGCGCTACGGCATGGGCGTGCTCGCCTGGAGCCCGCTTGCCGGCGGCTGGCTCTCCGGGAAGTACCGCAGAGATCAAGACCTACCGAAGTCCAGCCGTGCGCAGATGATCCCCGACCGCTACGACATGTCACTCGAGGTGAACCAGCGCAAGCTGGACGCTGCGGATGCCCTGGCGCAGCTGGCCGAGGAGGCCGGCATGACCCTGATCGAGATGGCGCTGGCCTTTGTGATCCGGCACCCGGGCGTGACCTCGGCCATCATCGGCCCGCGAACCATGGAGCAGCTCGAAGGTCAGCTCGGAGCGACGGACGTCGAGCTCTCCGACGACGTGCTCGACAGGATCGACGAGATCGTGCCCCCAGCGACCAACGTCAACCCGGCCGACAAGGGCTGGCAGAACCCGTCGCTCGAACCCGGCGCGCGCAGGAGGTAGGGACCAAGTGGACCTCCACCACATCCGCCGGGGCGAAGGCAGGCCGCTCGTGCTGGTCCACGGACTGGGCTCCGACCACGGAAACTGGTCGCGAATCCTGGACGCTCTGGCCGAACAGCGCGAGGTGATCGCGCCCGACCTGCCCGGCTTCGGCGACAGCCCACCCCTGCCGGAGGAACCGACCATCGCGGCGCTGGCCGGCGCGCTCGAGGCCTTCTTCACCCGGCACGACCTCGACAGGCCCGACGTGGTGGGCAGCTCCATGGGCGCCCGGCTGGTGCTCGAGCTGGCGCGGCGCGGCAAGGCAGGCGCCACCGTGGCGCTGGCCCCCGGCGGCTTCTGGACCGAGAACGAGCTGCGCTTCTTCAAGGTGACGGTGGGCGCCTCGATCAAGCTGGTGCGCGCCCTGGCGCCGGTGATGCCCCAGATCACGGGCAGCGCGGTGGGCCGGACGGCCCTGCTGGCCCAGTTCTCGCACAAGCCCTGGGCGTTGCCCGCCCCGGTGGCCCTCCACGAGATGCAGTCCTTCGCGCAGGCGTCCGCGCTCGACGAGACCTTCCGGGCTCTCGTGGGTGGCCCGCTTCAGGAGGGCGCCACCGACACCCCGGGCCCGGTCACGATCGGCTGGGGCCGCCAGGACCGCGTGCTCCTGCCCAGTCAGGCCGAGCGAGCCCAGGCGAGGTTCCCCAACGCCGAGCTGCACTTCTTCGATGGGTGCGGCCACTTCCCGCAGTGGGACCAGCCGGGGCAGACCACGGGGCTGATCCTGAGCCGCACCGGCTGACGTGAGAGCATCGTCCCTCCACGACAGGAGGCAGTGAGTTGAGCACCTGGCGCACCGAGGACATTCCGGACCAGAGCGGCCGCACCGCCGTCGTGACCGGGGCCAACAGCGGTCTGGGCCTCGCGACCACACGCGAGCTCGCCCGCAGGGGCGCGCGGGTGATCATGGCCTGCCGCAGCACGGACAAGGGCGAGTCGGCCGCGAGCGACATCCGCCGGCAGGCGCCCGAAGCGAAGCTCGATGTCCGTTCCCTCGACCTCGGCAGCCTCGAGTCGATCCAGGCGTTCGCGAACGATCTCGACCTCGAGGCCGGCAGGCTCGACCTGCTGATCAACAACGCGGGCATCATGATGACCCCGCAGCAGACGACCCACGACGGCTTCGAGCTGCAGCTGGGCACCAACCACCTCGGTCACTTCGCGCTCACCGGCCTGCTGCTCGACACGGTGCAGAGCGCCGAAGCGGGCCGTGTGGTCACGCTGAGCAGCATCGAGCACAAGAGCGGTCACATCGAGTTCGGCGACCTGCAATCGGAGGACGGCTACGCGCCTCGGAAGGCCTACCGGCAGTCCAAGCTGGCCAACGCCATCTTCGGCGTGGAGCTGGACCGCCGCCTGAGGGCAGCCGGCTCCTCGACCATCAGCGTGCTCGCCCACCCCGGCTACAGCGACACCAACCTTCAGACCACCGGGCCGACCGGCCCGATGAAGGCGATCCTCAAGGTGGGCAACAAGCTCCTCGCCCAGGACGCCGACACGGGCGCCCTGCCCACCCTCTACGCCGCCACCGCCCCCGGCGTGGAGGGCGGTGACTTCTACGGCCCTGACGGCTTCAAAGAGATGCGGGGCAACCCCACCCACGTCGACGTGATCCCCGAGGCCAGGGATCCCGGGGTTGCGAGCCGACTGTGGGACATCTCCGAGGAGCTGACCGGCATCCGTTACCCGCTCGCGAGCACCACGGCCTGAGAAAGGACCCAGCCCTGGCCAACATCGAGCAGGCCGCCGAGGCTCACGAGGAGGGTCACGCCGAGGCCGCGGCCGAGCAGGCGGTGACCCCGCTCGAGCTGTTCTTCGACCTGGTGTTCGTGTTCGCGATCACCCAGGTCACCCAGTTCATCG
>JACCUE010000136.1 GCA_013812005.1 Thermoleophilaceae bacterium | reverse complement strand
CCGATCGGCGATCGGCCTGCGCTCCTCCGGCAACGTTCCGGCTGCGCTCCTCCCCTCAGGGTAGCCTGACTGACCATGGATGCCGCAGCCGTGCGCAACCGACTGGTCATGGCCACCGCCATGTGGCGAGAGGGCACCGACGAGCCGTTGCCGCGCATGCCCCCGGGCGATCCGCTCGCGCAGCTCGAGGCCTTCGAGATCCGGGTGGTCGAGCTGCTCTTCACCGAGGCCACGCCCGAGACCGCTCGCCGGGTCGCCAACAAGACCTGGGATCTGGTGCACGACCGGCCGGACACCGATCCGGTGAAGCTGCGCGTGGTTCAGGGACACGAGGAACTGGCGCGCCGCGTGGCCGAGGCCGGCGGCGAGCGGGGGCCTCAGCCGGAGGCATGAGCGAGAACCCCCGGACGGACGGCTCGGGGCCGTTCGGCCGCCGAGTCAAGGCCAGAGCACTTGCCTTCCTCTTCATGGCGGGGAGCGCGGTCGGCGCGCTCACCCTCATCCTGCCGCACCCGGAGGGAATCGAGGACGCTCGGCTGTGGGGACTGGTCGGGTTAGCCGGGATCCTCGGCGGGGTGGTGCTCGCTCGCTCGGAGTCGATCTCGGAGCGGGAGCTGCACCTGGCCGTGGCGGTGGCCACGCTGATCCTCGGGGTCGCCAACTACATCGTGGGCACCACCGTGCTCTACCCGATCCTCTACGGATGGGCCGCCCTCTACGCCTTCGCCTGCTTCGAGCTGCGCCCGGCGCTGATGCACATGGCGCTCATCGCAGCGTCCTACGTGGTCGTGCTAGTGGCACAGGACGCGTCGAGTCCGGCGACGAGGTGGGTGCTCGCGGTGGGCACCCCGCTGGTCACCGGCTTGCTGATCGCCAACCTGCTCGAGCGCCTGCGCGACGAGGCCCGCCAGGCCGCTCTGCGCAACTCCGAGCTCCAGGAGTCCGAGGCGCGTACGCGGGCGATCGTGGATGCCGCACCCTCCGCGTTCGCCACGATCGAAGGCGATGGCACGGTGCTGCAGTGGAACCGCGAGGCAGAGCGACTGGTCGGGATCGGGGCCGACGAGGCGCTCGGCCGCGACGTGGCCGAGCTGATGTTCGCCCCCGAGGACCGTGCCGCACATGTTCAACGACGGCGCGGTGATTTCGAGCGCCCGGTCGGCGCCCCGCCCTCGCGGCGCGAGGTGCAGATGATCCGCAGGGACGGCAGCCGCTTCCCCGCCGAGGTGATCGTCTCCCCCGTGAAGACCGGTGAGAGGATGCTCCAGTCCTTCTTCGTGCACGACCTGAGCGACCGCGACCGGCTGGAGGCCGAGCGGGAGCAGCTGCTGCGCGAGCGCGCGGCCCGGCAGGAGGCCGAGCAGTTGGCTGGGGTCGTGCGCGGTCTCCAGGTGCTGCTCGACACGGCCCTGGCCCACACCCGGCTCGAGCCAATGCTGGCGGCCCTGGTGCCGCAGGTGTGCGAGGTGGTGGCCGCCGAGGCGGCGACCGTCCTCCTGACCGACGAAGCAGGACAGCTCGTGGTGAGAGCCTCGACCGCCATGCAGGAGGGCGAGCCTCCCGTGGAGATCGCGCCGGGGGCGGGCATCTCGGGCAAGGTCGCCCAGAGCGGCAAGCCGATGATCCTGCGCGACGCGCAGCCGGGCCAGGTCGTCGATCCGGCGACGCGGAACATGCGCTCGGTGATCAGCGTCCCGCTGATGGCCGGCGGCGTGGTCACCGGCGTGATCCAGGTGGGCGTGACGGCGCCCGATCGGTTCACCGAGGACGACATCCTGCTCCTGCGCCTGGCCGCCGACCGCGTGGCGCTCGCCATCGACCACGTGCGCGTGTACGAGCGTGAGCACAGGATCGCTGAGACCCTTCAGCGCAGCCTGCTGCCTGAGCGGCTGCCCGCGCTGCCGGGCCTGGAGGTGGCTGCCCGCTATCAGGCGGCGGCGAGTGAGGCCGAGGTGGGCGGGGACTGGTACGACGTGATCCCGATCGACTCGTCCCGGGTCGGGCTGGTGATGGGCGACGTGGCCGGGAAGGGCCTCGCGGCAGCCTCGATGGTCGGCCGTCTGCGCAGCGCGCTGCGCGCGTACGCCCTCGAGGGCCACGACGTCAAGACGGCCGTCGACCGGCTCAACCAGCTGGTCTGGTCAGACCTCGAGGACAGCCAGATGGCCACCCTGGTGTTCATGGTCATCGACCAGGCCGAGAGCACGATCTCCTGGGTGAACGCCGGACATCTGCCGCCGCTCGTCCTGGAGGACGGGCAGCCCCGCTTCCTCGATGGCCCCAGCTCGGTTCCACTCGGCGTGATGCCCTACGCCCAGTACGAGGCAGGATCGATTGAACTGCCGGCCGGGGCCACGATCCTGCTCTATACCGACGGCTTGGTCGAACGTCACGGAGAGTTGATCGACCTCGGTCTCGGGCGGCTGGCGGAGGCCGCGAGCGACCTGCCCCACAGCACCGAGCGCCTGTGTGACGAGCTACTCGAACATCTGGTTCCGAGCGGCGCCGCGGCCGACGACGTGGCCATTCTCGCGCTGCACGCACCGCCCGTCGGCGAGCGGTTCACGCTCACCCTTCCGGCGCGGCCTGGCGAGCTGGCCTCGATGCGCGCGCTGCTGAGGCGGTGGCTGGGCCGGGCCGACGGCACCGACGAGGAGGTGGCCGAGATCCTGATCGCCGCCGGGGAGGCCGCCACGAACGCGATCGAGCACGGTGGCAACGACGCTCCCTTCGAGGTGGCGGGGGTCATGGACGGCGACGAGGTGGACCTCACGGTGACCGACCGGGGAAGCTGGCGCGAGAAGAGCCCCGAGCGCGGAGGCGGGCGCGGGCTGGCGCTGATCCGCGAGCTGATGGACGAGGTCGAGGTGACCAGGGCTG
>JACCUE010000300.1 GCA_013812005.1 Thermoleophilaceae bacterium | reverse complement strand
ACGCGGTCGTCGAACTCGGGCACGATGAGAAAGACCACGAAGCCGCCGGCCGCCGCAAGCCAGGCCGCGCACGCCTGACCCGCCTGTCCGCGCGCCAGCAGCGCCTGGTTGAGCGTGGCCGCCGACAGGTACAGACCCATGCCGAGTGAGATCAGCACCAAACCGAAGCGGTCGTACTCGAAGTCGCCGCCGAACACCAGGTCCATCACCGCCGGCCCGGCGGCCAGCATCACGAGGGCCACCGCCGCGGCGAAGCCCGCGATCGCGATCAGGGTGACGTTCACCGTCCGGCGGAAGGGATCGGTCTCACCGCGCACGCCGAGCCGCGTTAGGTGGGGGAGGATCGACGTCTGCACCGCCTGGAACAGCTGCAGGGGCGCACGGGCGATCAGCAGCACGTTGAAGGTGAAGCCCGCCAGCGCCGCCCCTTCGTCGCCTTCGGTCGCCTTGACCAGGAGCGGGCCGGCGTTGAGGAATGTCTGCTCGGCGAGCATGATGAGCAGCACGGCCACGGCGAAGCCCGTGCCGTGCGACAGGGTGAACTCGGGTTCCCCGGCGGGCTCGCCCATGAAGGTCTCGTCGCCCGCCCGCGCCGTCGCCTCCACCTCCGCGGTGCGCGCGGCAGGGGCGACCCGCCCGAGAGCGAAGGGCACGACCGCCAACGACACGATCGGCGCCGCCACCATGCCCAGCGCCACCACCGACTGTCCCGAGGCGATCCCCACGGCCACGGCCAGCGCGAACAGCACGCGGGAGGACGCCTCCATCAGCACCAGCCCTCCGTATAGGCCGAAGCGGCGCGAGCCGGCCAGGCACCCGCGGGCGAAGTAGCTCACCGCATAGGCCAGGACGGTCACGATGAGCACCCAGTAGAGGGTTTGCGAGCCGCCGAATAGGTCGTCCTCGATCGGCCCGCGCAGCAGGAGAGCCGCCACTGCGAACGCCGCCCCGAGCGTCAGCTGAATGATGCCCGCCACCCGGAGGTGGTCGCGTCCCTTGTACCCGTGGGCGGCGCGGTCGGCGATGGTGCGCGAAAGAAGCTGCTCCACGGGGCGGTAGAGGACCGACACCGTGATGAAGACTGCCGACCACAGCAGCGTGATGCCGCCGTAGTCGGACTCGGAGAGAGTGTGGCTGGCCAGGGAGAAGTAGGCGTAGGTGATCAGGCCGGTCACACCGATCCCGACCGAGAGGATCGCGGCGCCGCGGCCATAGCCGTCCGCCTGAGGCCCGGTCACGCCCAGCCACGATGGGGCCGCCGCGGGGGCGGTGGCGTCCGGTTGTTTGTTGAGGGTGGTCGGCGCCTGCGCATGTCCGCAGGCGGCGACCGAGTGGCGTGCCTCACCACGTTCCGAACGGGAGGTGGATGGGTGCCGGCCTCAAGTCATCTTTGTAATAGCTCGTCGAGCGTGGGCGCGAATCCGGGCAGCAGGGGCGAGGAGAGCACCTCACCGCGGCCGAGCTCGAGTGCTACATCGAAATGCGTGGTGCCTCCAGGGGAGCGGCGAAAGACGAGCGCCCGCTCGGCGGCAATGTCGACGAGCCATAGCTCCGCCAGCCCGTGGCGCTCGTAGCCGGCTCTCTTTGCGCCGATGTCGTGGCGCCAGGTCGAGGGCGACCGGACCTCGACTGCGAGGTCGGGCAGCGGGTACGGCGGCTGGGCATCCTCGTCGACCGGATTCGACGCCCGGTACCAGGAGATGTCCGGAGCGAAGACGTTGAGGTCGTCGAGCCTCACGTCGAGTGGGATGAAAACCTGGCCGCGGCCCTCGGCACCTCTCACCCAGGTGTGAAAAGCCGCGAACAGATTCCCCTGGACGACGTTGTGACGCGCCGTCGGCTCGCTCACGACGATCTCACCATCGACGAGCTCCTGTCCGCGGAGGCCCTCTGCGAAGGGTCGCGCCAGGAACTGCTCCGCCTTCATGCTCTGCTTGACGGGCACGGCCCCCATCGTAGACCTCCCTCCCGCGTGACTCCACCTGTCGTTAAGGTCCGCGCGGACCAGGGCTCGCCCCCCTCCCGCGCTACCGGGTCCGCCGCTGATGGGCACAGCGGCGGTCGGCGGCGACCGCCGATTCGGGCCGACCCCCCGAACGACCCACAGGCACCCGGGACGGGGCTATATGCGTTGAGCGCTTACAACCGGTAGCCACGCCCCCTCTTCACCGATCTGCGAACGACCGGAGGCAGTGCCGCCTACAGCCGGACGAGCAGCATGGTCCAGGGGAAGGGCGAGCGCGCCTCCTCGACGGTGCCGTGGCTCGACAGCATCGAGACGAATGACCGCTTGGACCAGTGGTTCACGTGCCCGGGCGTATTGCCGAGCGAGCCCCAGTAGGAGCCGCGCGCCATGTTCAGGCCCCGCCACAGCGGCTCGCGCGGCACCGAGGCGAGCAGCCACCTCTCGGCCACCCGCGCCATCTCGG
>JACCUE010000115.1 GCA_013812005.1 Thermoleophilaceae bacterium | reverse complement strand
CCGGCGCGGCCGGCCCGTTCGTAAGGCGTGCGTTCGCTCAGGAGGGGGGCGACGCGGAGATCCTGAACTTCGCCCTCATGCTCCAGTACCTCGAGGAGGAGTTCTATAGCCAGGCTCTCGGCCTGGGGCTGACCGGCGACGTGAAGAAACTCGCCACCGCCTTCCGCGGCCACGAGCAGGCACACATCGACACGCTCACTACGGCGGTCACGGGCGCCGGGGCGACACCCGTCAAGAAGCCGGTGTTCGAGTTCCCGATCGAGGATCAGGGAAGCTTCGTGACGCTCGGGATGACCCTCGAGGACACCGGCGTCATGGCGTTCAACGGCGCGGGCCCGATGCTGACGACCGACGAGGCGCTCGCCGGCGCGGGCATGATCGTGCAGGTGGAGGCGCGGCACGCCGCGGCGCTCCGGCTGGCTGCCATGGAGGAGCCCGCGCCGAACGCCTTCGAGGAGACGATCGAGATGAAGGACGTGCTGGAAGCCGTGGAGCCCTTCATCAAGACGTAAGCTGATAGCCCTCCCCGGAGGCGTCGAGCACGTGTAGACCCCGCCGGAGGGTCAGAGCGAGGGTCCTTGGCCGCGCATTACTCGGCTTCCGCCTGGACACTCCTCACGAAGGCGACCAGGATCACCCCGCCCGCCACGTTGCCCGCGATCGCGATGGCGGTGTTGCGCAGCAGGTCGATCCAGTCAGCGCTCGTGGTGTCGGAGACGAGCCCGAAGAGGATCTCGCCGAAGCCGATCACCGAGTGGTTCATGCTCGGGGCCAGCAGCACGAAGCCGACCAGCAGCGCGATGAAGGCCCTGGTCAGATCGCTCTCGGCCGCTTCGGCCAGCCAGGTGAAGACCGTGATGGCCGCTCCGGCAATCACGGCGCTCGCTGCGGCAGCCGCCAGATCGCGCTCGGCCAGGGTGTCGGCCAGCTCGCCGGCCGCCTCCAGCGCCACCGGCTGGAGCACTCCCGGGATGCTCGCCAGGAGGACGAAGAGGGCGATCCCGGCGATGTTCAGGGCGAAGGTGATCACCCAGAGGCGAGCCACGGAGCGCTTCGTGCAGTGCCCCTTGAGCGCGGCGGCGACGGGAATGAGAAAGTTCTCGGTGAACAGCTCCGAACGCCCGACGGTCAGGAAGACGAAGCCTATCCCGAAGGTCAGCGAACCCAGGACGTGCGCAGTGGGCGCAGGGATCACCTCGGTCAGAGCCCCGGTGGTCACGACGAGGACCAGCAGGCCGAGCGTCACGTGGAAGCCGCCGAGCAAGCCGGTCGCGGCGAGAACCGCCGCGGGTCGGGCCAGGCGGCGCTGCCCGTCCTCGAGGCTGTCCTGCCAGATCTCGTGCGGCTCGCGGCCGATCAAGCGCCCTGCCCGACGTTGCGCATCAACCCCCCGTCCATGAAGTAGTCGGAGCCGGTGACGTAGTCGCTGTCCGCGGAGGCCAGGAAGACCGCTAGGCGCCCGATCTCGGAGGGCTCGGCCGCCCTCTTGAACGGGATGCTCTGGACCTGCTCGTCGAGCAGCTCAGGGTCATCGACAGCGGGCTGGTTGAACGGCGTGAGCACCATCCCCGGACCGAGGTTGTTGACGTTGATCTTCAGCGGAGCGAGCTCCAGGGCCAGAGTTCGCGTGAGGTTGCGCAGCGCTCCCTTGGAGCAGTCGTAGTCGGCGCCGCCCGGATTGGGGATCTCCTGGTGCACCGACGTGACGTTGATGATCTTGCCGCCCGTTGCGGCACCGGACTTGCGCAGCTGCACGAAGCGCCGGCAGCAGAAGAACGCGCCGTACAGGTTGGCTTTGATCGCCCGGTCGAAGGTCTCGGTGGAGAGGTCGGCGACGTCGTCGCCCGAGGCATCGACCCCGGCGTTGTTCATCAGAATGTCCACTCTGTCGAAGGCCTCCACCGCCTCTTCGAAGAGCCTGTGGACCGCCTGCTCGTCGGTGATGTCGGCCTGTGCCACGATCGCGCGACGACCCTCCGCCTCTACGGCCTGCCGGGTCTCTCCTGCCCCTTCGGCGTCGTCGAGGTAGTGGACCACCACATCCGCGCCCTCCTTGGCGAACTCGATCGCCGTTGCCTTCCCTATTCCGGAATCCGATCCCGTGATCAGCGCGATCTTGTCGTGCAGCCGGTCGGTCATCTCTCGTCCTCCTTCGTTTGGTCAGCGGTCTGCGTGAGACGCCACGCGGCGTTGATGAGCCCCACGTGCGAGAAGGCCTGCGGGTAGTTGCCAAGCAGCTCCTTGCGGTCTGGGTCGGCCTCCTCTGCCAGGAGACCGAGGTCATTGGCGTAGGAGGTGGCCCGGTGAAACCACTCCTCGGCGCGAGCGACCTCGCCTCCCATCGCGAGGCATTCGACGAGCCAGTAGGTGCAGATGAGAAAGCCCATCGGGTCGTCGGGCCAGCGGCGGACAAGCCCTACGTCACCGAGGTCATGCTCGATCGCCTCGATCGTCGCCCACATCCTCTCGTCGTCGGCTCCGAGGAAGCCCACGAGCGGCAGCAGCAGGACCGAGGCGTCGAGGTCGTCGGAACCGAAGGCCCCCGTATAGGCGCCGGCCCGCTCGCTCCAGCCTTTGGTCAGCACCGCTGCACGCACGCGTTCGCGGGCCTCTTCCCAGCGGTCGACGTGCACACCATCTCCGAGCAGCGGGGCGAGCCGGATAGCCCGGTCCAGGGCGACCCAGCA
>JACCUE010000100.1 GCA_013812005.1 Thermoleophilaceae bacterium | reverse complement strand
TCACCTCGTCCGGGTCTGGCAGCTCGCCGAGGTCGGAGGGCGAGACCACCTCGTCGCCGAAGAGCAGCGTCTCCATCGTGAGCACGTCGTCGCGCGGGCGGATGGCCACCAGCTGTTCCTTCGAGCGTATGACCACCCGGGCGATACCCACCCGCTCCGTGTCCCTCAGTGCCGCCAGGAGCAGCGAATAGGCCTTGCCGGCGCCCGTTCCGGGGGCGAGGTAGTAGGGGTGGTCGTAGTAGATCGGGTCGATCTCGTCGATCTGCACGAAGTCCTCGATGTCGATCGTGTGCGTCTTCTTGGGCTCGATCGCGGCCAGCTCGTCGGGCTCGACCACCACGTACGTGTCGGGACTCACCTCGAAGCCCTTGACGAGCTGCTCGTAGGGGACCTCTTCGCCGGTCTGGGGGTTAACCCGCTTCTGCTGTATCCGCGAGCCCGTCTTGGCGTCGAGCTGATGGAAGCGCACCGTCTTCTTCTGAACGGCGCTGAACAGCTTCACGGGGATGTTGACGAGGCCGAAGGAGATCGCCCCGCTCCAGATAGCACGTGCCATAGGTCCACCAAGGTACCCGTCCGCGGCGCTATCGCAAACCGCGGCAATGGAACCTGCGGTGCCGGGCGCAGTCCAGCCGGAACGTCTCCCGGCGAGCACCGCACCGGAGATTCTCAGGTCTCGCGGACCACGTCCGCCGGGTCCACGTCGTCGCGCAGCCCCTTGAACGCCGGAGCGCGCAGCGTTCCCGCCCGGGTCCATTCCCGGAATTCGACCCGAGCGACGAGGCGGGGCTCCACGAACCGTGTGTCGCGCGGGGGTTGACGGCCGTCGAACGGACTGTCCTCGCGCTCGAGCGAATGCAGCTCTGACAGCACCGTGCCGAGGGTGTGTTGCGTGAAGCCGGTGCCCACCTTGCCCGCGTACTTGAGCCGGCCGTCCTCTTGTACACCCACGCAGAGGGCGCCCAGGCTTCTCGCGCGGCCTCCCTCGCCCGGCGTGTAGCCGCCAACCACCACATCCTGCGCGGCGTGGTTCTTCACCTTGATCCAGGCCGCCGAGCGGCGCCCCGGCTCGTACGGCGAGTCCAGCCGCTTGGCCACGATCCCCTCCAGGTCCTGCTGCTTGCTGGCGTCCAGCAGGGCCCGGCCCTCGCCCTCGCGGTGCGCCGGCGCGCGCCAGGCCGGTCCAACCAGCTCGAGCCCGGCCAGCAGCCGGCGCCGCTCTCGGTAGGGCAGGGCCAGCGTGGAGTGCCCTTCCAGCCAGAGCAGGTCGAAGACGATGTAGGTCACGGGGATGTCGCGCGCACGGCGTTTGACCGCCGAAGGAGAAGCCAGATGCATGCGCGACTGCAGGCGTTCGAAGCTCGGTCGGCCCTGCCCATCGAGGGCCACCACCTCGCCGTCGAGGATGAGGCGCCGCGAGCCAAGCGCGTCGCCCAACCCGCGCACCTCCGGATAGCGAGGCGTGAAGTCGGTGCCGTTGCGGCCGGTCAGCGTCACGTGCCCGGCGTCCACGTGCGCGACCACGCGCACCCCGTCCCACTTGATCTCATAGCCGAAGGCATCATCGTCGGCCGGCAGCGGGCCAAGCTTGGCCAACATGGGTGCCACGGTCTCGGGCATGGGCTCCGCCGTGGGGTCGGCGGGTGGGTCCATCCGGTGGATCATCCAGTTCTTGCCGCGGGTCTGAAAGAGCGCGTACCGGCCTCCTACGCGCTCGCCCTTCAGGGTCACGATCACCTCGTCGTCGCGGAACTTCTCGCACTCGTAGTCGCCACGGTCCCAGACGTGCATCGTGCCGGCGCCGTAGCTGCCCTTCGGGATCTCGCCCTCGAAGGAGAGGTACTCGAGCGGGTGGTCCTCGGTGCGCACTGCCAGGCGGTTCTCGTCGGGATGCCCCGGGACCCCCTTTGGAAGCGCCCACGAGGCCAGGGCGCCCTCACGCTCGAGGCGAAGGTCCCAGTGCAGGTGGCTCGCGTGGTGCTCCTGGATCACGAAGCGCCCGCCGCTCTCGGCTGGACGGCCGCCGCCATCGCCGCCTGCTGGCTCGGGGGTCCGGTCGAGATCTCTCTTGACCCGGTAGGCCCTAAGGCGATCGGCCATCTCAGCATTGTGCCGCCTTGGCTGCTTGCATCGGCCTTGGGTCCAGCTTTGCGACCGCGACGATGGCCCAGGCGCCGACCGCCCGAGTTGAGGGTTATGTCCTCTCGCCGCCTGGCGCTCAAGCTGATCACCCTGGCCGTCGTGGGCTGTTCGGCTCTCGCAGGGCCCGCGGCGGGAACCGCTTCGGCCGCCACCTGCGCAGGCGCTGGGGCGAAC
>JACCUE010000068.1 GCA_013812005.1 Thermoleophilaceae bacterium | reverse complement strand
CGCTCCTGCGGCGTTTCGCCGATGCCCACGAGGATGCCGCTGGTGAAGGGGATCCGCAGCTCCCCGGCTGCGCGGATGGCCTCGAGCCGCCGGGCGGGGTGCTTGGTAGGCGACCCGCGGTGGGCCTCGAGGCCGGGGTTCACCGACTCGAGCATCAGCCCCTGTGAGGCGGTCACCTCGCGCAGCCGGGCCAGGTCCTCCTTCGACAGCACCCCGAGGTTGGTGTGAGGCAGCATGCCCCTTTCGAGCGCGCGTTCGCAGGCCCAGACCGCGTAGGCGGTGAAGTCCTCGTGGCCGTAGGACCTGAGGCGGGCGGCCACCTCGGAGTTCACCTCGGGCTGCTCGCCTGTGAGCACCAGCAGCTCCTTGGCGTTGCGCCTGGCGGCGTCGTCGAGCACGCTCTCCACCTCGTCGGGCGCGTAGAGATGCGCCCGATGGGTCGCGAACGCGCAGTACTTGCAGTAGCAGCGACAGGTCCGCGAGAGCGAGAGCGTGAAGTTGCGCGAGAAGGTGACCCGACGCACCCGGGGCAGTCTAGGCGCCGGGCCGCCCGGCGCCCGCCCGCGGGGGCGGGGTCAGCCGACCGGCTCCATGCCCCCTGCCCCCCGCTTGCCCGGGGCGACGTACAGGTAGAAGCAGGCGAGGGCCGCCAGCAGGGCGCCGGCCACCGGGGCCAGCACGTAGACGAGCAGGAACTGCCCTGCCCCGCCGAACTCTCCGGACACCAGCGCGGGGCCGAATCCGCGGGCGGGGTTGAAGCTTCCGCCGGTGAGGGGGCCGAACGCGAACACCGCCAGCCCGAAAGCCGCTGCGATGGAGAGGGCGGCCCAGTCCTTTGCCGCGCCCGGGTTGGCGGCCACGCCGACGATCACGAACATCAAGAAGAATGTGCCGAGCCCTTCGGCCAGCATGCCCGGGAACGTGTCGCCGTCGAGCCGCCCCCCCACCGCCGGCGCTCCGAAGTTGTTGAAGTCATCGGCGTCGCCGAGCAGGATCCTGGTGACGAGAGCGCCCGCCACCGCCCCGGCGAACTGGACCACCACGTAGATTGCGGCGTCGACCCGTTCGATCTGCCGCAGCGCCACCAGCGCGATCGTGACTGCCGGGTTGAAGTGCGCTCCCGAGACCACCGCAAGGGTCTGGATCAGCATGAAGAGGGCGAAGACGTGCACCAGCCCGATCACCGAGAAGTCGATGAAGGCCCCGGGCACGTCGCTCACGTACAGCGACGCGGTCACGGTGATGAACAGCACCAGTCCGAACGTGCCGACAAACTCGGCGATATAGGCGGCGGGCCCTCGGTCTTTCACAACTACCTCCTAAGCGTTGGCGGACGCCGAGTCTAGGTTGTACCCATGCGGAAAAGCTTGATGAGCCTGCTGCTGGTCGCCGTCGCGCTCGCGGGATGCGGTGCAGGGGACGACGGCCGGGCAGACCAGACGGGTTCACGGCCCGTCACGCTCGCCCTCGACTTCCAGCCGAACGCGGTGCACGCCGGGGTCTACACGGCCACCGCCGAGGGGCTGGACCGCGAGCGGGGACTGGCGCTGACGGTGCGCGCCCCGTCCGCCTCCACCGACTCGCTCAAGCTGCTGGCCGCGGGGCGTGCGGACCTGGCCATCGTCGACATCCATGACCTGGGGCTGGCGCGGGAGGGTGGCGCCGACGTGGTGGGCGTCGGCGCCATCGTGCAGCGCCCGCTCGCGGCGGTGATCGCCGGTCCCGAGGTGCGGCGTCCGCGCGACCTCGAGGGCCGGCGTGTGGGCGTCACGGGCCTGCCCTCGGACGACGCGGTGCTCACGGCGGTGGTCGCTGCCGACGGCGGCGACCCCGACTCGGTCCGCCGGACCACGATCGGCTTCTCCGCCGTGCCGAGCCTCGTGGCCGGGCGCGTGGATGCCGTGGTCACCTTCTGGAACGCCGAGGGAGTGGCCCTGCGCGAGCGCGGCGTACGCACGCGAGAGTTCCGAGTCGACAAGTTCGGGGCGCCGCGCTACCCCGAGCTGGTGCTTGCCACCACGGGCGAGACGCTGCGCGCGCGGCCCGGCCTGGTGCGCGACACGATCGCGGCGCTCGCAGCGGGCACGGACCAGGCGCTGGCCGACCTGCCCGCGGCCGCCGACCGGATCGCGCAGGCCTCGGACGGCGATCCGGTGCTGGTGACCGCGCAGCTCGAGGCCGTGGCCCCGGCGCTGGAGCCACCGCTCGAGCTGGATCGGGCTGCCCTGAAACGGTGGGCGCGCTTCGACGCGCGCTTCGGGATCCTTGAGAGCCCGCCCGAGGTAGAGGCCGCCTTCCCCCTGCTTCCCTGAGGCGCTTCAGCTCTTCGGCAGCAGTCCGTCGACCAGCGCGGCGGTCTCGCGCGCCATGCGCGAGCGCGGCACCACCCGGCTCACGCCGGCCTCCTCGGCGCGCCGCCGGGTGTCCTGATCCACGTGGGAGTAGAAGCCCAGCGTGGGCACCGCCCCCAGCTCCTCGCGCTCGCGCATCGAGCGCACGAGGGCCGGCCCGTCGATCCCCTCGGCGGTCAGGTCCACGATCAGCAGGTCGTGGAAGGAGGCCGCCGGGCGCACCTGCTCCTCGGTGTCGAAGCGGTTCACCTCATGGCCGGCGACGGCGAGTGCGCCCTCCACCTTCGAGCCGAACAGGAGGTCCGGCGAGAGCAGCGCGATCCGTGCCACGGCCAGCCCCGCTACTGCGACCTGCGGCTGGTGAACTCCCGGCGCACGGACTCCGGCCGGCCCCACATCTCCCTCACCTCGACCCGCCCGGAGCGGGCCTCGCGCGCGATCAAGTCGCCGGCGATGCGCTGTCCGTCGAGCAGGCCGAGCGTGGCCCGCACGGTCTGCGCCGCGGCGGCATGGCCGAACTCGTGGGCCACGCGCAGCCTGAAGTGCCAGTCGTGCTTCGAGTAGGGCATGGCGTTGATCTGGGTGAGCAGCGTGGCGGCCTCGATGTAGCGGTCCTCGTCGGCGATGCGGAAGTCGAGCTCGAGCTGCGTCCAGTCCGGAGGCAGCGAGTCGACGATCGTCTGGAACTGCTCGGCGAGGGCCACTGCCGACAGCCTATCGCCGCCCGCGGCCCGGCAGATGGCCCTGCCTAGATCTCGACGCGCATCATCCGCACCAGCGACCCGCCGAGAGCATGGTCGCCCGAGCCGAAGCGGATGAGGAGCGGGCCGTCGAAGGGCTGACGCTCGAGCACCTCGAGCCGATCCCCGGGGGCGATGCCGCGCTCGGAGAGGTAGCGCAGCATCTCCGGGTCGGCGTCCGATACGCGCACGAAGGTGCCACGCTCGCCCGGGTCGAGGTCGCCCAGGGGGCGAGAGCTGGCTTCCACCAGCTCCCCGTCCGCCGTGGGAATGGGGTCGCCGTGCGGGTCGTGGGTGGGGTGGCCGAGCTTGTCGGCGATCAGGGCCGACAGCTCCGGCGAGATCGCGTGCTCGAGCTTCTCGGCCTCCTCGTGCACCCTGTCCCAGGACATGCCGAGCGCCTCCGCCAGGTAGAGCTCGAGCAGGCGGTGGTGGCGCATCACCTCGAGCGCCACGCGCTCGCCCGCGGGCGTAAGCTCCACCCCGTGGTAGGGCTCGTGGCGGACCAGCCCCATCGACTCCAACCGCTTGACCATCGCCGACACCGATGCCGCGGACACGTGCATGCGCTCGGCCAGCGCCGAGGTGGACACCGGCTCGTCCGAGCGGCCGTGCAGCGAGTAGATCGCCTTGGCGTAGTCCTGGACGGCGTCGGAGACGCCGCCGGTGTCAGACACCGCCGCCACGGGCTACACGGAGACGAGCAGGCCGGTGACGTACATGAGCACGAGGCCCGAGAGCAGTCCCGCCACGGCGAGCGGATGCAGCAGCCGGCCCGCGGAGTCCCGCACGCTCGGGGCGATCTGCACGATCACCTGCGCGATCGCGCCGGCACCCAAGCCGAACATGAAGGCGGCCAGGCTCGGGTTGAAGGCCGAGGCGCCGATCCAGGCGCCGAGCACGGCCGGCAGCCCGGCCAGCAGTCCGAGGCCCACCAGGCGACGCAGGCGGGTAGCCGCGCCCTCGGATTCGCCCTCCTCCTCGCCGCCACGAGCCACGGGCGCGACGATCGCCAGGCCCTCGGTGGTGTTGTGCAGGGCGAAGCCGACGATCAGGGTCACACCGAGCGCCAGTGACCCGATGGCATAGGAGGAGCCGATGGCCAGCCCCTCGCCGAGGTTGTGCAGCCCGATGCCCAGGGCGATCAGGAACGCCAGCCGCCACGGGCCCGCACCGGCGCCCTTCTCGCGCTGCGTACGGCCCTTGAGCTTGGCGTCCACTCCCACGAGCGCGAGGTAGGCGACCAGAGCACCGAGGTAGACCAGCGCCGCGCCGCCGAACGCCTGGGACCCCGAGCCGGCGAACTCCGTGCCCTCGAGCAGGGCGTCGACCCCCAGGAAAGCCAGCAGCCCCACTGTGAGCGCCAGCAGGAACTGCACGTAGCGCGGGTCGATGCTCCGGATCCAGGGCAGCCACAGCATGCCGATGGCCACCGGGATCACGCCGACGTAGATCCCCACGAGGGCCATCAGCCCGAGGAAGCCGATGTCGGTCTCCGGGGTCTCCACCGCGATCTCGACCGCCGTTGCCGCCACGCCGCCGGTGGCGGTCACGAGTCCGATCTCGTAGGCCTGGCCCTCGATCCAGGGGTAGTCGATCGTGACGGTGCTCGACCCGAGGCGGTCGATCTCGTCGCTCGTCTGGCGGAAGCCCGCATAGCCGTCGTTGACGGTCGCCTGCTCGACCTGCACCGGGTCGGGGCCGTCGTTTCGCACCGTCAGCTCGATCTCGCCGGGCCGCAGCGTCGTCTTCTCGACGACGATCTCCTCGAGCGGGATGCCGTTGCGCTCGAGGCCGGGCGCGTCGAGGGCCACGAACACCGCGATCGCGGCCCCCAGGATCACGAGCGGAAGCAGGCCTATGAGCCACGTGGGCGCCTTGCGCCTGGCCGCCCGCCGCGGTGCCGTTGCCTGCCCGGCCTCCATCAGTCCGTCACCTCGAAGAAGCCCATCCAGCCCAAGTCCGCGAACTCGCTCACGTGGGCGTGGAACATGTACTTGCCCGTGAACGGAAAGCGCAGCTCGAGGATGCCGCGCTCGCCCTGGCCCATGACCACCGTGTCGGTGAAGTCGCGCGGCTCGAGACGCGTGCCCGTCGGATAGAAGTCGAAGAAGTTGGCGTGGGTGTGAAACGAGTTCAAGAGGTCGAACTCGAGGATGTTGACCAGGTAGATGCGCACCAGCTGCCCCCGCTTCACCTGGACGGGCTTGTCTTGGTAGGCGAAGGCCACGGTGTTGACGGCGTAGATCTCGTTGCCGAGGTCGAAGTTGGTGTCGAAGCCGTTCATCACCATCACCAGCTCGTCCGCCTGGGGCCGGCCCTTCTTCGGATCGATGATGAACGCGCCGTAGAGGCCCTTGGCGATGTGCTCTGCCAGCGGCGTGGAGTGGCAGTGGTAGAGGTGCAGACCGAAGGGGATGGCCTCGAACTCGTAGACGGTCGACCCGCCCGGCTCGACGTTGCCGACGCCCACCCCGGGGATGCCGTCGCTCAGGTCCCGGTGGATGCCGTGGAAATGGATGGTGTGCGGGTGGTTGGAGCCGTTCACGAACTTCACCCGCACCCGCTCCCCTTCTGTGGCACGTAGGGTCGGCCCGGGCACGCGCCCGTTGTAGGTCCAGGCCGCGTACTTGACGCCGGGAGCAACCTCGATCTCCTTGTCCTCCGCCACCAGCTCGAACTCGCGCACGGTGCGCCCGCCCTCTCGGACGAGCTTGCCGCGGTCGTAGTCGCGCAGGATCTCCTGGGGGTCGAATCCGTTCACGCGCGGGTCGACCCGCCCGACCGTGCCGCGGTGCCCTGCACCCTTGTGGGCCTTCGACGAAACGCCCCCGCCACCCTCGGCGCCGTGCTCGGAACCGGCCGCACGCGCCAACTGGTCGTGCGCACCCTGGTGGGGGAGCGACTCGTGCAGGAACGGGATCGCCGCCGTGGCGCCGGCCGCAGTGCCGAGCAGCTTGCGCCGCGAGATCTTCTTGTCGCCAAACTTCATCCTGTTAGGAGACTAACAGATAAGTTAGACGGGCCTAAAGGAGCAGTTCTATCCGAGCGCGGCCTCCACCGCTTCGCGGAACTCATCGGTGCCGAAGGACCCCTCCAGCCGCGCGGCCACCCGGCCGTCGGCGTCGATCGTGAACAGCCACGGCTCGGTCCGCAGCCGGAAGGCCTCGAGCGGGGGGC
>JACCUE010000066.1 GCA_013812005.1 Thermoleophilaceae bacterium | reverse complement strand
TCGGCTGCATCTACCTCGACATCGATCGGCGCTACTTCAACGACAGCGCCGCGTTCGCCTACATCAACATCTACCCCGGCTACCAGAAGCTGTGCGGGGAGGAGGCGCTCGAGTACGCCCGCTTCCGCTACGAGGACACCGACCTCGTGCGCTCCGCGCGCCAGCAGGAGGTGCTGCGCGAGGCCAAGCAGCAGATCGGCACGGGGCAGCTGTTCAAGGACCGCGACAAGCTGATCCGCATCTTCGGCAGGTACACGACCTCCGACGAGGCCCTCAAGTCACGCCGGGGGATCCTGCGCCTGCTCACCCTGGCGGTGTACTCGGTGGACCAGCCGCTGCGCGAGGTTCACTTCGAGGGTGAGATCACCGAGGGCGACGTTGGGGCCGGCCTGCCGAGCTACGTGACCGCCAGCAACGCCTCCGTCAAGGCGCTCAGCGCCCAGTTCCTGGGTGTCGAGGAGACCGAGGGACCGCGCGGGGACGGCGGCGCCCGACGTCCGAGGAAGGCGGGGGGCGGCGGCGATCCCGACGGCGGCCTCTTCAAGGACCCCGGATCCGGCAAGGACCTGGCGGTGCGCACGATCCAGAAGGCCAAGCGCAAGGATGCCGGGCGGCTGCCGATCTACTATCCCACCGTCTTCCTCAAGGGCGCCTTCGCCGACCAGGCGACGCGCAACTACAGGATCAAGACGCCCGAGGGCAAGGTCGAGCGCGCCTACCGGATGCCCGTCCGAGGGCCCGTCTTCGGCGACTACTACGGGATCCAGGGCACCACCTGGAAGAGCCCGCCCATCCTCGCCAGCGACAATGCCGAGGAGCGCACGCAGGGCGGGCGCACCTTCGAGCTTCATTACGACGGTGACCGCGTGCGCCTCGTGGCATGGCGCACCTCCAAGGCGGTCTACTGGGTGTCCAACACCCTGCGCCAGACGCTCACCGAGAAGCAGATGCTGGCGATCGCGCGCTCGACGCGACTGCCCTGAATCCCCCGCTCGGGGAGGAGCGCAGCCGGAACGTCGTTCCGGCGAGCACCGCACCTTTCCCTTTCCGGGGTACTCTGCGCCGCTTGACCGAAAAGGAGCCCATAGGAGTGATCGGGGCCGGCTGGGTCGGCCTGTGCACCGCCGCCTGCTTCGCCGAGCTGGGCCACGAGGTCGTGGCGCGCGACATCGTGCCCGAGAAGGTCGAGTCGCTCTCCCGGGGCGAGGTGCCGATGCACGAGCCCGGTCTGGGCGAGCTGCTGGAGCGAAACGCCGAGCGCCTCACCTTCACCACCTCGATGGAGGAGCTGCTCGAGCGCACCCGCCTTCTCTTCTGCTGCGTCGACACGCCGCCCACCTACTCGGGCGACGCGGACCTCTCGCGCGTGCAGTCGGTGATCGACGACCTGGGCGACTCCGTCGAGCACGCCATCGTGATGAAGAGCACCGTGCCGGTCGGCACCGGGCGCTCCATCCAGCGCCGCCGCGAGGGCCTTGGCTACGTCTCCAACCCCGAGTTCCTCAAGGAGGGCACGGCGGTCGAGGACTTCATGCACCCCGACCGCGTGGTGGTTGGAGCGGGTGAGGGCTCGGAGGGATTCGCGGATCGCGTGGCCGCGCTCTATGAGCCGCTGGGGGCCCCGATCGTGCGCACCGACGTGGCCAGCGCCGAGATGATCAAGCTGGCCTCCAATGCCTTCCTCGCCACCAAGATCTCATTCATAAACGAGATCGCCAACGTGTCCGAGGAGCTGGGCGCCGACGTCCTGGAGGTGGCGCGCGGGATGGGCCTCGACGAGCGGATCGGCGACAAGTTCCTGCGGCCGGGTATCGGCTATGGGGGCTCCTGTTTTCCAAAAGACGTCTCCGCCCTCAAGCAGCTCGCCGGCAACTCGGGCTACCACTTCCAGCTCCTCACGGCCGTCATCGAGGTCAACGAGTTGCAGAAGCGGCGCACCATCGGCAAGCTCCAGAAGCACCTCGGGTCGCTCGTGAACCGCGAGATCGCCCTGCTGGGGGTGGCCTTCAAGCCCGACACCGATGATGTACGCGAGGCCACCAGCCTCGTGTTGGCTGCGCGGCTGCAGGGGGAGGGCGCCAACGTGCGCGTGTACGACCCGGTGGCGGCCCAGAAGGCCGCCGAGCTGCTGGGCGGCGCGCGCGTCTGCGTTTCCGCCGGGGAGGCGCTCGACGGCGCCGACGCCGCGGTGCTCGTGACCGAGTGGCCCGAGTTCGCCGAGCTCGACTGGGCCGGCGACGTAAAGGGCCGGATGGCCACCCCGCTGGTGGTCGACGGGCGCAACTTCCTCGACCGCGACGGGCTCCGGGAAGCCGGCTTCACCTACGAGGGCATCGGCCGTTGAGTGCTGACAGCCTCGTCGGCGGCCGGCACTGACCATGCAGGCGCTCGTGCTCGCCGGCGGGCAGGGCACGCGTCTGCGCCCGCTGACCCTCACCACCCCCAAGCCCGTGTTGCCACTGGCGGGGCGGCCGTTTCTCGCCTTCATGCTCGATTGGCTGCGCGGCCACGGCGTGACCGAGGCGGTCCTCTCCTGCGGATTCATGTCAGACGGCGTTCGCGACGTGCTCGGCGACATCTACGAGGGCATGCGGCTGCGCTACGTGATCGAGTCCGAGCCGCTGGGCACGGCCGGCCCTGTGCGCCTGGCGCTCGATCAAGGAGTGCTGGCGGAGCGCCTGCTGGTGCTCAACGGGGACGTGCTCACCGACATGGACCTGACTGCGGAGCTGGCGCAGCACGAGCGCACGGGGGCGCGGGCCACGCTCGCGCTGATCGCAGTGCAGGACACGGCGAGCTACGGCGTGGTTCCCACCGGCCCCGACGGCATGGTGGAGGCGTTTCTCGAGAAGTCCGAAGGGCCGGCGCCCACGAACCGCATCAACGCCGGCGCCTATGTGATCGAGCGTGAGGTGATCGAGACCGCGGTGCCCACCGGGCGGGCGGTCTCCTTCGAGCGCGAGGTGTTTCCGCACCTGGTCGAGAACGGCCTGTACGGCTGGGCCGCCGAGGGCTACTGGATGGACATCGGAACGCCCGAGCGCTACCTCGAGGCCACCTACGACCTGCTCAGCGGCAGGCCCGAGTCCAAGCTCGAACCTCGTGACGAGACCGGCTCGCTGATCGGGGAGGGGTGCCTCACCGCGGGCGCGCACATCGGCCCGCAGGTGGTCCTCGGCGCTCACTGCTCGGTGGGCAGCGACTCGACGGTGGAGCGCTCCGTGCTCCATGACCGGGTGAGGATCGGGGCCGACTGTCACGTGCGAGGCAGCGTGCTTGCAGATCGCGTGCAGGTCGGCGACGGCGCCCGCATCGAGTCCGGAGCCCTGGTGGGAGCGGGTGCGCGCTTGGGCGAGGGCACGGTGGTGGCGGCCGGCGCCCGAATCGATCCAGGAGTGGCCGTCCAGCCGGGGGAGAGGGTCGCGTGAGAGACGACGTCCTCGGCCAGCCGCACCAGATCGCCGACGCGCTGTGGCGCGTGGAGGCCGCGAAGGTGCCGCAGCGCGAGGCAACCGGTGGCCTGATGGTCTGCGGCATGGGCGGCTCGGCCGTGGGCGCCGACCTGGCGGTGGCGGCCATCGGCCCGCGGGCGGTGCGGCCGCTGCGCACGGTGAGGGGATACGAGCCCGACCCCTGGGTCGGTCCGGACACGCTCGTGCTCTGCGCCAGCTACTCGGGTCTGACCGAGGAGACGCTCTCCTGCTTCGAGGCGGCCGGCGCCGCGGGAGCGCCACGGGTGGCGATCACCACGGGCGGTCCGCTGGCCGAGCGCGCGCGTGAGGAGGGCGTGCCGGTGATCGGCGTCCCCTCCGGCATGCAGCCGCGGGCCGCGGTCATCTACATGACGGTGGCGGCGATTGAATGCGCCGCAGCCTGTGGGGCGGCACCCTCGCTTCGCGCGGAGCTCGAGGCCGCGGCCGGCACGCTCACCGCTCTCGCGGGCGACGCCGGCGAGGCGCGCGCTATCGCCGAGGCGCTGCACGAGCGGCTGCCGGTGGTGCACGGCGCCGAGCTCACGGCCGCGACGGCTCGCCGCTGGAAGACCCAGATCAACGAGAACGCCAAGTCGGCGGCCTACGCCTGCGAGCTGCCCGAGGCCAACCACAACGAGATCGAGGGATGGGGGTGGGTGGCGGCTCACACCTCGCCCGCGGCGGTACTGCTCTCCGCTCCGGGCGCGCATCCCCGGGTCGAGCGGCGGATCGAGCTGACCGCGGAGTTGATCGAGCGCACCGGTGTGCCGGTCGTCCGGGTGGCCGGGCGCGGGGAGACCCCGGTCGACCACGTGCTCTCCCTGGTGATGCTGGGCGACCTGGTCTCGATCGAGATGGCGGAGCTGGCCGGGGTGGACGCGACGCCGGTGGAGACGATCGAGGGGTTCAAGCGGCGGCTGGACTGAGAGCGAAGGCTGCGGTGCCCTGCGCTCTCGCCCGGCGGCTGGCTGGGTAGGGGCCGCGGACCTGAGGGGGTTGGCG
>JACCUE010000034.1 GCA_013812005.1 Thermoleophilaceae bacterium | reverse complement strand
TCGTCGGCCGCTTCACCGAGGTCAAGCGTATCCCCCTCCTCGTGCGCGCCTACGCGCGTGCGAAGCCCCGCTTCGAGCGGCCCGCCCCCCTGGTCATCTGGGGCGGCTTCCCGGGCGAGTGGGAGGGTGAGCACCCGCACTCGGTGGCATTGGAGGAGGGAGTCGGCGACGTGTTCTTCCTCGGCTGGCGGGGGCACTCGGAGCTGGGCGAAGGACTCGCGTGCTCCGACGTGATGGTGATGCCGTCGATCAACGAGTCCTTCGGTCAGGTGTTCGTCGAGGCGATGGCCTGCGGAGTCCCGGTGATCGCGGCCAACGCGGGCGGCCCGCCGTCCTTCATCAACGTCGATGAGAACCGCCCAAACGGCTGGCTCGTCGAGCCCGACAGCATCGCGTCGCTCACGGACGCGATCGTCGAGGCGGTCAACGAACCGACAGCCCGTGCGGAGCGGGCTCAGAACGGGTACGAGATCACGCGGCGCGACTACTCGTGGACGACGCTGGCGGAGCGGACGGCCGCGGTGTACGGGGAGGCGATCGCAGCACGAGGCAGCGGCCGTGCGTAAGCCCGCAAACGTTGCCCGCCCTGGTCGCCATATTCGCGTTCGCGGCTCCCGCGACGTCCGGCACGCCCCGTGAGACCAGCTACAAGCCGTGCGCGTCCTCCGGCGCGCCGGTCCCGTTCACCTCCTACTGGCTCGGCGAGCGGTTCGAGGGGCTCAAGCGCAGCTCGGCGAGCTATGAGTGCCAGCGGCCCACGTTCGTGGAGCCGATCGTCAATCGCACCCACTACAACTCGCGCCCGACGGACGGCGTTCGCGGACGATCGGCCTGCGCTACCGCGTCCGCTGAGCGCCGCGCCACGGCTCCGCTGCCGGCCTCAGCCCACCCGCTCGGGAATCACCACCGCGCCCGGCGCCTTCTCCGCGAACGCCTCGGCGTCGGCGCGGGTGCCGATGTGGTCGCCCCAGTGCATGGGTATGGCCGTGCGGGGCTGGATGCGCCGCGCTGCCTCGGCCGCCTCGCCGGCGGTCATCACGTAGGTGCCGCTCACCGGCAACAGCGCGACGTCCACGCCCACCACCCGATCCATCTCCGGGATGACGTCGGTGTCGCCCGAGTGGTACAGCCGCTCGCCGCGCACGTTGAGGTCGAATCCCACCCAGCCGGCCTCCCGCGGGTGAAAGAGCCGCCCCTCGCGGTCGCGCTTGGAGGTGTTGTAGGCGGCCACCGCGGCTACCTCGATCCCGGCCAGCGGCTCGAGCTCCAGCCCCTCCCCCGGCGCTATCGACGCCACCCGGCCGGCGGCGCGCTCGGCCACGGCGGCCGGGGCCACGAGCCACGTGCCGTCGTGCGACAGGCGCTCGATGTCCTGCGGCGAGTAGTGGTCATAGTGGCCGTGGGTGATCAGGATCAGGTCCGCGGGCGGGCCATCCTCGACCCGGTAGGGGTCGATGTAGATCGTCGCGCCCCGGTCGTCGATCCGGAAGCCCGAGTGGCCGAGCCATTCGAGCGAGTCGAGGAGCATGGAGTGAGGATAGGCTCGGGGAGTGATTTGGCGCGGATGCCGAATCGTTCGACCGTCATCCCCCGACATCAGCCGCGAGGAGACCGCGCGTGAGCTACGAGACAGTGGAGTGGGAGGAGCGCGAGGGCGTGGGCCGCGTCACGCTCGACCGACCCGACTCGCTCAACGCCTGGACCGAGCAGCTCGGCCACGAGCTGGGCGAGCTTGTCACCGAGCGCGCCGCCGCCGACTCGATCCGCGCGGTGCTGGTGACCGGCGCGGGGCGCGGCTTCTCCTCGGGCGCGGACCTGAAGGCCGGCTTCTCCCCCCACCCCGGGGACGGCAAGCCCGACGTGGCGCGCCGGCTGCACGAGGTCTACCACCCGATCATCGCCGGCATCAGGCGCCTCGAGAAGCCGGTCGTGGCCGCGGTGAACGGCCCCGCGGTGGGCATCGGCTGCTCCCTCGCGCTGTCGTGCGACCTCGTGCTGGC
>JACCUE010000010.1 GCA_013812005.1 Thermoleophilaceae bacterium | reverse complement strand
AAGAGCGGCCGGGACGTGGTGGACCGGCTCACGAGGACCGGCTACCTGGGCCACGCACAGAGCTGGGCCGTGGGTGAGAACCTGGCCTGGGGCTCCGGCGGGCGCAGCATCCCGAGGCGGATCGTGAAGGAGTGGATGGGCAGCCCCGGCCACCGCCACAACATCCTCTCCGCTCGTTTCCGCGAGATCGGCATCGGCGTGGCGCTCGGTACCCCGGCGAACAGGGCTCCCAAAGGGGCCACCTACACCACCACCTTCGGTACCCGGGGGTAGTACTCCGGGGGCTCTGCCCCCCGCCCCCCACCGGGGGTCCGCGGACACGTCCCCCCGGGCCCGCGCCCCGGCCCTATCCTGGCCGGGATGCCCCGATCCACCGATGGCCTGACCGACTCGCAGCTCGAGGCCGTCATCCACCCCGGCGGCCCTCTGCTCGTGGTGGGCGCCGCGGGGACGGGCAAGACCTGTGTGCTCGAGCGCCGCTTCGCCTGGCTCGTGGAGCAGGGTGTGCCCGCCGACCGGGTGCTCGCCCTCGCGCTCACCGAACCCGCCGCCACCGAGATGCGCGAGCGCATCGAGGGGCTGATCGAACCGCCCTACGAGGAGCTGCACGTGGGCACCGTCCGCTCCTTCTGCTCGCGATTGCTCCGCGACGAGGCGCTCGAGGCGGGTCTCGATCCCGACTTCGCCCCGATGAGCCCCGCCGACCGGGTGGCGCTGCTGCTCGACCACATCTCAGAGCTCCGGCTGCGACATCACGACATACGCGGCAACCCGGCGCCCCTCCTGGCCGGCTTCGTGGCCCGGATCGACCGGCTCAAGGAGGAGATGATCTCCGCCACGGAGCTGATCATCCACGCGACCGAGGCCAACCGTGCCGCCGCCGACGCCGACGACGCCGGCCGGGCCCGTGGCGCCCGCGAGCTGGAGTTCGCGGAGATCTACGCGGACCACGACCGGCTGCTGGCCGACGGCGGCGCACTGGATTCCGGGGACCTCGTGCTGCGCGCGTTCGAGCTGCTGCACGAGCGCCCCGAGGTGCGCGAGCGCGTTGGCCGGCGCTTCACCCACCTGCTCGTGGACGAGTACCAGGATGTGAACTTCGCTCAGGCCATGCTGGTTGGCCTTGTGTGCGAGGCCGGGCGCGAGCTGGTCGTGGCGGGCGACGACGACCAGGCCGTGCACCGCTTCCGCGGCGCGGCGCAGAAGAACTTCAGCGACTTCCGGCGGGCCTTCGGCGACGCCCCGGCCATCGAGCTGAAGCAAAGCCGGCGGTCGGGCCGGGCGATCGTGGCGACCGCCGCGGCCGTGGTTGCTCCCATCGCCGGGCGGACGCAGAGGCAGGTGGAGGCGCCGGCAAACGGACGGGTGTCGTTCTGGCGCTGTGCATCCGAGCGCGCGGAGGCGCAGGCCGTCGCGGCGGAGGCGGAGCGGCTGATCGCCGCCGGCACCCCGGCCGACCGAATCGCCGTGTTCGTGCGCTCCGTGGCCGGCGACGGGCCCGTGGTGGAGGCGGCACTGGAGGAGCGCGCCGTGCCCTTCCGTCTGACCGGGGCGGCCGCGTACTTCCAGCGCGCGGAGGTACGCGACGTGCTGGCCTGGCTGCGGGTGCTGGCCGATCCGGCCGACTCCGGAGCAGCGGTGCGGGCACTGTCGCGCCCTCCGGTCGCCCTTCACTCGGTGGACATCGCCCGGCTCACCCAGCTTGCGCGCCGGCGCAAGCTCGACATGCCGTCGGCCGTGGCCGCGGCCCTGGATGGGCCGCAGCTGACACCGGAGGGCCGTGACCGCGCGCAGGCCTTCCTGCGCCTGTACCGCGCAGCCTCCAGCGCCTTCGAGGACCGCCGCCCCGACCAGTTCGTGCTCAGGCTGATCGAGCGCGTCGGCGTGCGCCGTCAGCAGGTGTTCGCCACCCGGGCCGGCACGGTCGAGCGCCTGCGCAACATCGCGAGGCTGCCGGAGCTGGCCGCCACCTACATGCGCCGCGAGCCGCAGGCCACCTCGCGTGACTTCACCCGCTACCTCAAGGCCGTGGCGGACTCCGGCGTGCCCAACGAGGAGGCGGGACCGGCCGCGGCGATCCCGGCGGTGCGGGTGGTGTCCATGCAGGCGGCCAAGGGCCTGGAGTTCGATCACGCCTTCGTACTCGGTCTGAGCGCCGGCCGGATGCCCGGACGCGGACCGGCCTCGGAGCCGGAGGAGGTTCCGGATGCCCTGCTCAAGGAGCGGCTACCGCCGGACGGAAACCACGAGGAGGCGATGCGCCGCCTCCTACACGTGGCCATGACCCGCGCGCGCGAAGGACTCGTGCTCTCGTGGGCGGAGGACTCCACCGGACCCCCCAACAGGCCTTCGCCGTTCTACGAGGAGGCGCGCGCCGCTGTCGACGCGGGCGAGGAGCGCTTCGAAGAGGAGCTGTTCGGCCCGGCCGAGGGCCTGCACTCCACCTTCCGCATCATGCGGGACGAGCTTCTCGAAACCGTGTCTCGACTGGGCGGGCGCCTCGGCGAGATGCGCCTGGACACCTCGGTCGACGTGTCGAATGCGGTGGCGCGCTATCTCGAGCTGATCAAGGTGGCTGCGCTGATCGACCGCTCCAAGGGCGGTCAGCCGGTGGAGGAGGCGATAGGCGAGGTGAACGCTCAGCTGGCCCATGCAACCACCCCCGAGCAGCGGGAGTTGCTCGAGGCTTCGGCTCTCGACGACTGGCTGCGCGATGCCGGGCGTGACTCTGTGCGGCGCCCGGTGGCTGGTCACAACGGCAGCGAGCCATCACTCGACCCGTTCATCCCCCGCCGGCGCGGCGCAGCCGAGGGCCTGATGCTGTCGGCGTCCGACATCGAGACCTACCGG
>JACCUE010000007.1 GCA_013812005.1 Thermoleophilaceae bacterium | reverse complement strand
GTCATCACGAGCGTGCCCGCGACCGTCCCGATCACGATCCCGGCGATGCCGAACGGCTTGTAGAGGGCGAGCGCGACGACAGCGTTGACCGCCATGTTCGCCCCGGCAAGGGCGGTGGTCGCCCATGGGCTCTGCAGGCTGAAGAAGGTGCGCGAGAACAGCAGGCTCACCCCCTGGAAGGGCAGCGAGATCGACCACCACACCAGCGCGGTCGTGACCAGGTCGGTGGCCTGGGCGTCGAACTCGCCGCGCTCGTAGAGCAGCCGGGTGATCGGCTCGGCGAGCACCGCCATCAGCACCGCACTCGGGATCAGCAGCAGGCAGATCTGGCGCACTCCGTTCGACATCGTGCGGCGCAGGTCGTCGGTGGCGCCGCGGGCGGCGAAGCGGGCCAGCGTCGGGAACAGAATGGTGGCGATGGAGATCGAGAAGATCCCCTGCGGCAGCTGGTAGATCCGGAAGGCCTTGTCGATCGCGGCCGGCGCCTCGGCCTGCACGAGCGTGCCGAACAGGGAGTTGATCAGCAGCGAGAGGTTGATCATCCCGAGCGCGATCGTGACCGGCAGCATCAGCCACAGCACCCTCCGGACATGCTCGTTTCGCCAGTCCAGCGAGAAGCTGAAGCTCCCTCCCCTCCCCCGCAGCCACGGCAGCGGCAGCAGGAACTGGATCAGCGTGCCGGCCAGCACCCCCACCGCGTACGCGTAGATCCGGTCCTCCTCCGGTAAGACCGGGGTGAGGCCGACCAGGGCGGCGATGATCACGATGTTCCAGGCCACCGGCGCGAGCGCGGGGACGCTGAAGTGGTCGAAGGAGTTGAGCATCCCGACCACCAGGCCCGACAGCGCCAGCAGGAGCACGATCGGGAACATCAGCTGCGACAGGGCCACGGTCAGGCCCCGCAGGCGCGGGTCGTCGTCGAAGCCGGGGGCGAACAGCGACATGAGCGGATCGGCGAGCAGGATGAACGCGGCGGTGACCGCGCCGAGCACCAGGGCGATCAGGAAGAACAGGCTGGAGGCCACCCGGAAGGCCTCGCGGCGCTCGCCCTTCTCCAGCAGCTCCGTGAACACCGGCACGAACGCGCCCTGCAGAGCCGAGTCGGCGAACAGGGCCCGGATCAGGTTGGGTACCTGAAAGGCGATCGTGAATGCCGACATCGCCCCCGAGACGCCGAAGAGGGCGGCCGCCACCACCTCCCGCACGAGTCCCAGCACGCGCGAGAGACCGGTGGCCGCCGAGAAGAAGACCGTGTTGCGGGCCAGGCGGCCGCCGCGCGGGCGATCGGGGGGGGACACAGCCGCGCTACACTACGCCGCTGTCGCGCAGGGCCTGCGCCCGCGCGACTTTCTTACGCATATGGCCAACATCGCATCACAAGAAAAGCGGATCCACCGGGCGGAGCGGGAGCGGCTCGAGAACCGCCGCTACACATCCTCGGTGAGGACCTCGTTCCGGCGCCTCGAGGCGGCCGTCGAGGCCAAGGACGGCGCAGTGGTCGAGGAGACCTACAGGACTCTCTGCTCGCGCATCGACCGCGCGGCTCGCAGCGGCGCGCTGCACAAGAACACCGCCGCCCGCAAGAAGTCCCGCGCCATGCGGCTTCGCGCCCGCCTCTAGCCTCTCGGAGCCGAGGCGATCGCCGCCGAGGGTGAAGCCGCCCCCGCCGAGTCCGCCCATGCGCTCCGACACCGCTCGCTGGAGCTGCTCGGACTCTGGACCTTTGCGGTCGCGCAACCCGTTCTGTCGCTGGCCACGAGCTCACCCGACTTCTTCACCGAACGCAAGACACCGGCGGCGGCGATCGTCGTGTTCGCGGTGGCCATCATCCTCGTCGTTCCGGCGCTCGTCCTGCTGGCCGAACTGCTCGCCGGCAGGGCGAGACCGGGCTGGGGGCCGGCGCTGCACGACGGCGTGCGGGTCGCGCTGCTGTCGGCGATCGCGCTGCAGCTGCTGAACAAGCTTGACCTGGGAGCGAGGCGATACCTCGGGGTCGACGCCCCGGGCTGGGGCTTGATTTTCGTTGCGGTAGTCGCCGCACTGGGGACCCTAGAGCTGCTGCGGCGCTCCGATGGCGCACGAATGTTTTTGCGCTTCCTCGCCGTGGCGGCGCCGGGCGCGCTGCTGGTGTTCCTGGCCTCGGCTCCGCTGAGCGTGGCGCCCGAGAGCCCGGCGGTGCGGGCCCGGCAGCCCGTCCCGATCGTGATGATCGTGATGGACGAGCTGCCCACCACCTCGCTGCTGAAGGCCCCCGGCTCACTCGACGCCCGGCGTGTCCCGAACTTCGCCCGCCTGGCGCGCGAAGGCACCTTCTACCCGAACGCGACAACGGTGGCCGACCAGACGACGGTGGCGGTGCCGGCCATGCTGAGCGGGCGCCGCGGACCGATCGACATCGCGCCGCCCGACACGACCGGCTGGCCTCAGAACCTCTTCAGCCTGCTGGACGGGGAGTACCGCCTGGATGTCAGGGAGCCGATCACCCGCCTCTGCCCCGCGGAGGCATGCCCCGACGAGGGCCCCTCGACCCCGTCGGCCCTGGGCTCTCTGGCCTACGAGACCCCCCGGCTGGCGCTGCTCGGCGTCGCCCCCGACGATCTGACCGACCGTTCGCCGCTGATCGGCGGGCCCGATGAGCACGACCCCGATGGCGAGGTGAGGGACTTCCTCGCCGACGTCGGCGACGAGCAGGGCCCGACGCTCGACTTCCTTCACGTGCTCACGCCACACCGGCCCTGGCGGCGCCTGCCGTCGGGACGCGCCTACCGCGCCCCCGGGCAGGACCAGGTGCCCGAGAGCGTGCGGGAGACACTCGACCTGTCCCGCGATCGAAAGCTCGCGCTCGACCTGTGGCGGGCGCACCTGCTGCAGGTGGGCTACGCCGACCGGCTGCTGGGACGGGTGATCGAGCACCTGAAGCGCAACGGCATGTACGACCGCGCGCTGCTCGTGGTGGCGGGCGACCACGGCGTGAGCTTTCGCCCCGGCCAGCCGCTGCGAGACGTCACGCCGGGCAACGTCGCGAGCATTGCGTCCGTGCCGCTGTTCATCAAGCAGCCCTCAGGGCGCGGCCGGGGCACCGACCTCGCGCCGGCCCGGACGATCGACGTTCTGCCCACGATCCTCGATGTGATCGGAGCGCAGCCGCCCCCCGGTCTGGAGGGCCGCTCCTTGCTTGACCCGCTGCGCACCGACGGCAGCGTGCGGGTGCTCTCGACGCAGTCCGCCTACGTGGAGACCACGCTGGCTGAGATCAGGGCCGAGAATGCCCGGTGGCTGGAGATCCAGAGGCGCGACGTGATCGGCTCGGATCTCTGGGAGCAGAGCTGCCGGCTCGCGGACAGCGGCTGCTAGGAACCGCTGAGCACTTTCTCTAGAGCGCGCGCTCCTCAGCGAGTCACGCCCACGAGGGCGAGGGTCACGGCGGTGTCCTCGTCGAGGGTGCCGCCGCCGCGCAGCTCCACCTCGAGGTCCGCGAACCGGCAGAGGGTCTTCCGGAGCGTCTCGCGGTCGGCCTTGCGGGCCAGCCCGGCGGCCTTCTTGACCCGCCATGGCGGCACCTTCATGGCCTTCGCCAGATCCTTCTCTCCCACACCGGCGTCGAGCAGCTCGACCACGCGGTGCACCTCGCGCACGCGGTTCACGATCGGGTAGACGAAGCGGCTTGGGCGCTCGTCCTGAGCGGCCAGCTCCTCGGCCAGCGCCATCGTGAGCTCGGTGTCCCCGGCCACCACGGCGTCGGCCAGGTCGTAGATCTTGGGCGCAGCGTCGCCTGCGGCGAGCAGCTCGACATCGTCCGCACCCGCCGAGGTCTCGGGATAGAGCGCGATCGCAATCTTCTCGATCTCGCGCACCAGCCGCTGCTGGCCGCTGCCAACCATGCCGACGAGGGCGCGCGCCGCCTCGGGGTCCATCTGGAGGCCGTGCTCCTTCGCACGCGTGATCACCCATTTGGGCAGCTCCCATGGCTTGGGTGCGGCGTGCTCTCGCACCTCTCCTCCGGCGGCCTGCACCGCCTTGATCAGCGCGGCCGGGGCCTTGCCCCGCGCGATCAGCACCAGCACGGTGTCCGGAGGCATCGCGGCCAGCGCGGACACGAGTGGCTCGAGGGCAGGCGTCTTCCAGGCGTTGACCTCCTCGGCGAGGATGTACCGCGTACCCGTGGCGAAGGTGAGCGCGAAGACCGACGCGACCACCTCGTCCGGCGCAGCGCTCGCGGCGTGGAAGTGCTCGAGACCTCCCGGCCCGTGCTCTGCCTCGGCACGCTTGCGCAGGCGGCCGCGCCACTGGTCGATCTTGGCGTCGTCGTCGCCGTGGATGAGATAGACGGGCTTGAGGCCGGACACGCCGGGCGATTCTAGGTGGGGGCTCGGAGGGCGCTTGCGCGGGCGGACGCCGGCGCCGATCAGCGAGCCCGGAGGGCGTCGAGAATGAACTCGAGATGGCGGCGCCAGTCGAACGCCTCGCCGGGCGGCCCGGCCGCCATCGTGCTGGAGAGCCCGCACATCAGCATCGGCACATCGTCGATCGTGAAGTCGTCGCGGACGACCCCGGCGGCCTGGGCCCGGTCGATCACGATCGCAAACGTTCGCTTCAGCTCCTGGCGCGCCGCTTCGGCCTGGCTCCAGTCGGCCTCCGCGCGCATGAGCGCGTCCTGGACGGCGGCGTCGGCGGCCATCAGCTCGGCGTTGCGCCTGAGTGTGCCCGCGAAGGCCTCCCAGGGATCCTCGACGTCGAGCGCCTCGCGGGCGCCCTGCAGCAGCAGCCGGAACTTCTGGGCGAGCAGCTCACCGATCAGCGCCTCCTTCGTGGGGAAGTGGCGGTACACGGTGCCCACCCCCACTCCGGCTCGCCGCGCCACATCCTCCATCTGAGCGTGCACGCCGGCCTCGGCGAAGGCGGTCTTGGCAGCGGTGAGGATGCGCTCCCGGTTGCGGCGTGCGTCGGCTCGCAGCGGCCGCTCGGCGGGCTCGGTTGGGGCCTCCATCAGCCAATCGTACCGGGCCGGTTGACAAACGGAGGCAGTATTCCGTATGTTGGGCGGCGGTTACGGAATCTTGCCTCCGTTTACATCAGCAAGCGCCCCGCATCTGCTCACGCCGTCCGAAGGAGCCCGCCCCGATGACCGAACCGACTGAAGTCCGCTCGAAGGGGCTCGCCCTCGCGCTGCTGGCGATGACCCAGTTCGTGGTCGTGCTCGACGCCTCGATCGTCAACGTGGCCCTGCCCTCCATAGGCACCGACCTCGACTTCTCGCAGGACGACCTGTCGTGGGTCGTCAACGCCTACACCCTCACCTTCGGCGGCTTCCTGCTGCTCGGAGGCCGGATGGCGGACCTGCTGGGACGGCGGCGGATGTTCATCAGCGGCCTGATCCTCTTCGGCGTCGCGTCCTTGCTGGGCGGGCTTGCGCAGAGCGACGCGTGGCTGATCGCCGCCCGCGCAGCCCAGGGCCTCGGCGCCGCGCTGATCTCCCCCGCGGCCCTGTCGATCGTGACCACCACCTTCGCCGAGGGAGCGGAGCGCAACCGGGCGCTTGGTGTCTGGGGCGCGGTGGCCGGGGCCGGCGGCGCCGCGGGCGTGCTGCTCGGCGGCGTGCTCACCGAGTACCTGGGTTGGGAGTGGGTGCTGCTGGTCAACACCCCGATCACGTTCGTCGCCGCCTTCTTCGCCCCCCGGCTGCTAGTCGAGAGCCGCGACGAGCGCGAGAGCTCGTTCGACATCCCCGGTGCGCTGTCGGTGACCGCCGGCCTGGCGCTACTGGTCTACGGCCTGGTGAACGCCGCGCAGGCGGGCTGGGAGTCGGGCGAGACGCTCGGGATCCTCGCGTGTGCGCTCGCCCTGCTGGTGGCCTTCGTCGCGATCGAGTCGCGCACGAAGCACCCGCTGATGCCCTTCTCGATCTTCCGGCTGCGCACCCTGCGCGGCGCCAACATCGTTGGATTGCTGGTGGGCATGTCCCTCTTCTCGATGTTCTTCTTCATCTCGCTCTACCTTCAGCAGGTGCTGGGCTATGAGCCGCTCAAGGCCGGCCTGGCGTACCTGCCGCTGGCCGTGCTGATCGTGGTGAGCGCCGGCGGGGCGTCCCAGCTCGTGACACGGATCGGATTCAAGCCCAGCCTGGTGATGGGCATGGTGTTCATCGCGGCTGGGCTGCTGTGGTTCTCCCGGGTGTCCCCGGACGGCACCTACGTCGGCGACGTGCTCTTCCCCTCGATGCTCGTAGCCATCGGGCTCGGGTTCTCGTTCGTGCCGGTGACGATCGCGGCGGTCACCGGCACTGAGCCGGGCGAGGCCGGACTGGCGTCGGGATTGCTCAACACCACTCAGCAGGTGGGTGGCGCCCTCGGCCTGGCCATCGCCGCGACGGTGGCCAACTCCACGACGCGCGACGCCTTCGCGGGCGGCGAGCGCAACCCGGCGGTGGCGCTCACCGAGGGCTTCCAGGACGCCTTCCTCGTGTGCGCCGGCTTCGCCATCCTCGGCGCGGTGCTGACCGCCGTGCTGATCTCGTCGAAAGACAGTCGCGAGCACGCGGAGGCCGCACGCCGGGGCGAGGTCGAAGTGGTGCCCATCGCCGGCTGAGTGGTCTCCGTCAAAAGTACCGTCGTGATTCGGCGAGTGCCTGGGCGTGGCCGGCAAGTCCGCGGGCGCAGTCGATGCAGCGCATCGGCGAGCACCGTGGACGCCGCCAGGCGCGTCCAGGCGCCGCCGAGCGCGACGGTAATTGCGGCGGAGACCACTGAGGGGCCGTCACCCTCAGTTTCCGCGCTCGGGCCTGACGCTCATCCGGCCGTCGTCCATGGTGAGGGTGACGGTGCCGTGCTCGTCGGTGCGGAAGGTCGCGACGCCCGCATCGTCGAGCGCCGCGAGCGTCGACGGAGCTGGATGCCCGTAGGTGTTCTCGGCGCCCACCTCGATGACGGCCAGCTCGGGTTCGAGGCGGTCGAGGAGCTCCGCCAGCCCGGGATCGGCGCTGCCGTGGTGTGCGATCTTCATCGCATCCACGTCCGGCAGCGTGAGCGGCGCCAGCGAGGGGCTCTCGGCGTCGGCTGAGAGCAGTAGCTCGAAGCCGCCTGCGCTGACGACCGCCACCACGGCGCGGGCGTTCGGGTCCTCCTGCGGAGGGCCGGGCGGGCGCGACGCGGGCGCGAGGATGCGGATGGCCATGCCGCCCGCGCGGAGGGTCATCGGGGCGATCGCCCTCACCCGGCGGATGCCCCGGTCGCGGGCGGCCTGCACGGTCGCGCGAAAATCCCGGTCGCGGGTGCCGTCGCCGCCATCGACGATCAGGTCGACCGGGTAGCGGTCGATCACCTCGGCCAGCCCTCCGTGATGGTCTCGCGAGGCGTGGGTCATCACCACGGCCGACAGACGGCGCACCCCCGCTCCGCGCAGAAGCCGGGCGACCCGGCCCTCGGGCGGCCCGCCGTCGAAGAGCACCGCGCTGCCGTCGGGATGCTGGATCAGCGTCGCGTCGCCCTGGCCGACGTCGAGGAACGAGACGGTGAGCGCGCCGGGCGGCGCGGGCGGCGCCGTCGTCCGGAGGAACAGCAGCGCACACGCCGCCACGAGCCCGAAGACGACGGCCGCGCGCCGCGCCGCACCGAAACGCCGCCAGGCCGCTGCGATCGGCGCGCGGGTGGTGTCGGTGCGAGCCGCGAGGTGCACGACGCCGGCCGCCACAGCGCCAAGCGCCGCGTAGGCCGCCGCCACCTCTGCCGGCGATGACAGGCCGAGCCCGACCTGGCTGGCGGGCAGGTCGGCGAACGAGGCGGCCAGCGCTGAGAGCGCACGGGTGAGGAGGGCAAGAGGGAGGGCAAGCGCGGAGTTGAGAAGCTCGGCGGCGACGTCCGCCGGCGGGCCGAGCACCGACGCCTGGCCGAGAGCGGCTCGCAGCATGCCGAGCCACATGATCGGCGCGACCAGCGGAAGGGCCATCACGTTGGCGGGCAGCGCAGCGAGGGACACGACTTCGAAGTGGTGGGCGAGCAGCGGCGCGGTGGCCAGCGTGGCGGCCACCGTGACCGCCACCCCCTCCGCCAGGAGGCGGGGCAGGCCGGAGAGCAACGAGCGCAGCGGCGGCGCCAGCACGAGGATCCCCGTGACGGCGGCAAACGAGAGCTGCCAGCCGGGGTCCGCGCAGGCGCGGGGGTTGAGAGCGAGGGTCACGACCGCAGCGAGCAGCAAGGCGTACCACCGCGACGAGGGTCGCGAGGCGGCGAGGGCGACCAGCGACGCCGCTCCCGCCACGCCGGCGCGCTGCAGCGACGGCCCGGCGCCGGCCAGCGGGACGTAGAGGCCGATCAATCCCAAGGTGATCGCGATTCGGGCGCCCATGGGCAGGCCCAGAGCGGCCAGTACCGGGAATGCCAGGGCTGCCAGCAGCATCACGTTCTGGCCGCTCACGGCGAGCACGTGCGCGAGCCCCGAGGCACGGAAGTCGTCGGTCACCGCCGGATCGATGGCCTCGTCCTGGCCCAGCACCATCCCCCGGGCGAGCGCCTCCGGGCCGGGGCGGAGGCCGCTGGCAATCCCGTTCTCCGCCCGTTTTCGCATCGTGTCGACAGCCCCGGCAATTCCGCCCCGCCGCCGCCCGGTGACCTCCAGCCGCTCGGCGTCCAGCTCGCCCGCCAGGCCCCGGCGGCGGAGGTACGCCGCCATGTTGAACTCGCCCTCGGCGGCGGGCTTCGCAGGGCGGACGCTGCCGGCGAGCTCGACCTCCGAGCCGATGCCCGCGCCGGGTGCCGGCCGGGCGTCGCGCGGAAAGCGTACGAGCAGCCTCGCGTCGCGCGCGCGGCCCGATGTCATCCGGGCCTCGGCGCTCGAGCCGAAGGGACCCGGCCGCGGGACGCTCACGAGGTGGGCCCTGCCCTCCACACGGTCGCCGGCCTCGAGGCC
>JACCUE010000349.1 GCA_013812005.1 Thermoleophilaceae bacterium | reverse complement strand
TTGCGGGCCGCGTCGAGGTCGAGCAGGTTGTTGAACGACAGCTCCTTGCCGTGAAGCTTGGACACCATCGAGAGCAGGTGTGTACGCGCCCCCGCGTGCGCGTAGTAGGCCGCACGCTGATGCGGGTTCTCCCCGTAGGGAAGGTCGAGCACCTTGGTGAACGAGCGGGTCTGCTGGCCGGGGAAGTCCTCCTCGCTCTCGGCGAACCAGCTTGAGATCGCGGCGTCGTACCGGGCGGTGTAGGAGAAGGCCTCCGTGGCGAGGGCCTCCCGCGTGCGCGCTTCTATCCGGCCGTCGGCGGCGCTCAGCTCCTCGAGCACGGCGTCATAGCTCTCCGGCGTGACCACCACCGCGGCAAAGGGGTGATTCTTGGCTGCCGCCCGGATCAGCGTGGGCCCCCCGATGTCGATGTTCTCGATCACTTCCTCGCGGCTCACGCCGCGGCGGCCCGCGACCTGCTCGAACGGGTAGAGGTTGACGCACACCAGGTCGATCGGCTCGATCGCCTGGTCGCGCAGGGTGTCGACATGCGCCTCATCCGAACGGACCGCGAGCAGTCCCGCGTAGATGCGGGGGTTGAGCGTCTTGACCCGCCCGTCGAGTATCTCCGGGAAGCCGGTGTAGTCCTCGACCGAGCGCGTCGCGATGCCTGCTCCGGCCAGCTCCCGCGCGGTGCCCCCTGTGGAGACGATCTCCACGCCGAGCTCGGCGAGCCCGCGCGCGAAGTCGACCAGCCCGCGCTTGTCCGACACGGTGAGCAGCGCCCGGCGCACCTGCACCTCGCCGGGCGCGGTGACCTCCGGCGTGCCGGGCTCAGCCGTCTCGGCCACCGGTGCGCGCCAAGCGCGGGTTGTCGGGATCGAAGCGCACGGAGCCGGCGGCGATCAACGACACGGCACGGGGCAGCAGCCGGTGCTCGATCCGGTGGACCTGCTCCTCGATCGCCTCGATGTCGCGAGCATATGGAAGCTCGAAGCACTCCTGCAATATGACCGGCCCGCTGTCCACACCCTCGTCGACGAAGTGGACGGTCACGCCCATCACCTGCACCCCATAGTCGAGCGCCTGCTCGATGGCCCGGACCCCGGGGAACGCGGGCAGCAGCGAGGGGTGCACGTTCACGATCCGCCCCTCGAAGCGATGGATGAACGGGCCGCTCAGGATCTCCATGAATCCCGCGAGCACCACCAGGTCGGCCTGGCGGTCGGCCAGCCAGTTGCCGAGCGCCGCGTCACGTGCATCGCGGTCAGAGTGGTCGCCCAGGTCGAACACCTCGGCCTCGATTCCGGCTTGCCGGGCCCTGTCGAGTCCCCGGGCCCGGTGTCTGCTGGAGGCGACTCCCACCACCTCGATCGCGTCTCCGTGCAGGGTGTCGAGGATCGCCTGGAGGTTGGTTCCCTCCCCGGAGATCAGGACGCCGACGCGAAACGCCACGGTCTAGATGGTTGCAGGAGGGAGCACTACTAGGCGGCGATCCTGGCCGGCAGCCGCAGCACCGGATACGCCCCGCCGGTGGTCTCCACGACACCCTCCGCGATCAGATCATCGACTCGCGCGAGGATGTCCGCCCTGCGCATGTGCGACGAGGCTCCGTAGGCGGGCAGGCCGTCGTAGGAGTTGCGCTCGATCTTCTTGGTGCGCGCGCCGTGCAGGATCTCGGCACACGTGGTGCGCCCCACCGCCGGCCGGGCGCCGCGGGCGACCGAGACGATCGCCCCGTCGAGGTCCGCGACCGCCTCCGGCGGCGGGGGTGGCAGCTCGGGCACCAGGCCCTCGGCGCAGACGTCGCAGCAGGGCACACCTTCGGGCCGGGCGGCGGGATCGGCGCGGTCGCCGAAGTGCCGCAGGATCGTCCGGCGGCGGCAGCTGTCTGACCGGCTGCTCTCCCCCTCCACGTAGGCCCAGATCTCCCGGTACTGGCGCCACCGCACCCTGGCGCTCTCCTCGACGGAGGCTCGGCAGGCGGCCGCGGCCCGGCGGTCGAAGGGCCCGGCGAAGCGCCCTGCCACCCGGTCGGGGGCCGAGGGAGAAGGCAGGATCACGCCCGCGCGCGCGAGGTGGCCGAGCAGCGAGCGCAGCCGGTCCTGCCCGCCGCCGATCGCACGTGAGAGCTCGGCGGCGGCTACGCCGTAGCGCTCCTCCCCGTCGGCGGAGGCGCGAAGACGGTCGTGCAGCGCGGCCGGCAGATGCTCGTCGACCTCGTCGCGCTTGATGAAGTGCACATGCAGGGCCTTGTCGCGATTCTCGGCCAGGAGCACCGCCCGGGCCGGCCTGCCGTCGCGCCCGGCGCGACCCGCCTCCTGGTAGTAGGCCTCCAGCGACGACGGCACCCCCGCGTGCAGCACCGTCCTCACGTTGGCCTTGTCGACGCCCATGCCGAAGGCGTTGGTGGCCACGATCACCCGTACGTCATCGGCCAGGAACCGGCGCTGCGCGACGGCGCGGCGCTCCCTGTCGAGCCCGGCGTGGTAGGCGACCGCCTCCTCGCCGAGCTCTGAGCTGAGCATCTCGGCGATCTCCTCGGCGCCCGCCCGCGTGCCCGCGTAGACGATGGCCGGCAGCGCGTGCTCGCCGCGAAGCGCCTCGGCGATCAGCGGTCGCTTCTCGTGCGGCGCCGGGCGTGCCACGGCGAAGGAGATGTTGGGCCGGTCGAAGCCCGTGGCCACACGCAGCGGCTCGCGAAGACCGAGGCGTCGCACGACGTCGGTTGCCACCTGCGGGGTGGCCGTCGCGGTAGAAGCGACGATTGATCCGGCCCGAAGGTGGCGGGCAGCGTCGGCCAGACGGAAGTAGTCGGGCCGGAAGTCGTGGCCCCACTGGGACACGCAGTGGGCCTCGTCGACCACGAACAGGCCGATGCGCGCCTGACGGATGCGGTCGACGAACCCCGGTGAGGAGAAGCGCTCAGGCGACACGTACAGGAGGCGCAGCTCCCCAGCGACCGCCCGCGAGAGAACGCCGGCATTCGCGTCGAGACCCTGCTGGGCGTTGACCAGCGCGACCTTGTCCGAAAGCCCGCGGGCCTGCAGCGCCTCGACCTGGTCCTGCATGAGCGCCACCAGCGGCGACACCACGATCGTGAGGTCGTCGCGCATGAGCGCGGGCAGCTGGTAGCAGAGCGACTTTCCCGATCCGGTGGGCATGACCACCAGCACGTCGCGACCGTCGAGCGCCGCCTGGCAGGCCTCTTGCTGGCCCGGACGGAAGGCGTCAAAGCCGAAGTTCTGCTGGAGGGCGCGGGGAAGGTCCACGGGCGGGTCACACTAGCGCCGCCTGCGGCTGGGTCGGGTGCGCCCGAGCGGAAAGGTTACGAACCAGCGGAGAACTGTTGCAAACGTGCCGCGCGCACGCCGATCGCCCCCACGCCCGCGCCGACGATGGCGGGCACGATCATCGCCGTCCAGGAGATTGCGTCGGCGTCTATGTCCGCGTAGGGCTGGCTGAAGACGCTCCACTCGGGGAACACGTGGAGCGCCACGAAGCCGACTGCGGTGGCGATCCCGACGAAGGCCGTGCCCGCCGGAGCCCGGCGGTGGCCGGCGAGCGCCAGGCCGAGCGCAAAGACGGCCGCCACGATGCCCGCCAGCCCGGCGAACGCGGTCGCCGAGGGCACCGGTGCGTCCTGGCGCAGCACATGGTCGAGCGTATGGACCACCAGCAACGCCACGAGCAGGAGATTGCCCGCGATCAGCTCTTTCCGTGGAGACCGGCCCGCCACTGATGATCCATGCGTAGGTGGGCTAGCTACGGATGACTGCCAGCTCTTCAAGCGCGAACTTTCCGTTCGCGACATCGGTGCGCTCGAGCGGGTACTCGCCCGAGAAGCAGGCGTCACAGTGGGTCGCACGTTCGCCGCGGATCGCCTCGTAGACACCCTCGAGGGACAGGTAGGCGACCGAGTCGCACTCGAGCTCCGTCGCGATCTCGTCGACCGTGCGGCCGTGGGCCACCATCTCCTGCTTCGTGGACATGTCGACCCCGTAGTGGCAGGGATGCCGGATGGGGGGAGCCGAGATGCGCATGTGCACCTCAAGCGCGCCCGCGTCGCGGAGCATCTTTACGATCTGGCGGGTGGTGTTGCCGCGAACGATCGAGTCGTCCACCACCACCAGCCGCTTGCCCTCCACGACCTCGCGGAGCGGGTTGAACTTCATCCGCAGGCCGTGCTTGCGCAGCTCCTGGCCGGGCTGGATGAAGGTGCGGGCCACGTAGCGGTTCTTGATCAGGCCGTCGTCGCGCGGCAGACCCGAGGCCTTCGCGTAGCCGGTCGCGGCCGGGTTGCCCGAATCGGGCACCGCGATCACCACGTCGGCCTCGACAGGAGCCTCGCGCCAGAGGATCTCCCCCATCTTGCGCCGCGACACCTGGGTGCGGTTGCCCTCCAGCATCGAGTCGGGCCGGGCAAAGTAGATGTGCTCGAACACGCAGAACGCCTTGCGGGGCGAGTCGACCACCTGGCGGGTCTCGATCCCGCGCTCTCCGATGGAGAGCATCTCCCCCGGCTGCACCTCACGCAGCAGCTCCGCGTTCAGGATGTCGAAGGCGCAGCTCTCCGAGGCCACGCAGAACCGCTCAGCTGCGCGGCCGGCCGAGCCGTCCGCTTGCCCACTGCGCTCGCCGAGCCGACCGAGTGAGAGGGGGCGCAGGCCGGCCCCGTCGCGGAACGCCAACACGCTGTCCGGGGTTAGCACCACGGTGGAGAAGGCGCCCTGGAGGCGGGGCATCACGTCGGCCAGGGCGTCCTCGACGGTGTCGGCCTCATGGGTCGACAGCAGCGCGGCGATGATCTCCGAGTCCGAGGTGGAGCGGAAGGTGACGCCCCGATCGGAGAGCTCTGAGTGCAGCTCCACCGCGTTGATCAGGTTGCCGTTGTGGGCCAGGGCGATCTGGCGCCGGTCGGAGCGGTACACGGGCTGCGCGTTCTCCCATGCCGACGATCCCGTGGTCGAGTAGCGCACATGCCCGATCGCGCTGGTGCCGGTGAGGGCGCGCAGCTTCTGCTCGTCGAAGACCTGGGAGACCAGGCCGAGATCGCGGACGGTCATGAGGCGGCCGCCTTCGGAGGTGGCGATGCCCGCCGACTCCTGGCCCCGGTGCTGAAGCGCGAACAGGGCAAAGTAGGCCAGCCGGGACACCTCGGATTCGGGTGCGTATACGCCGAAGACGCCGCACTCGTCGCGCGGTCCGTCGCGCTGGTCGAGCGGATCGGTCAGGGGGTCCATTGAGCCCAAAGAGGTGGCCGGCGAGGAGTACGCGGCAGCCGAGATTTCAGCCTAGCAGCGGGCCCCGCCGGCCCGCAGCGCTCAGATCCGAACGCTCTGGAAGCCGAGCGGCCCGGAGAGCAGGTCGAAGTGCCGGTCGTGGTGCAGCACGCCGAAGCCGCGCTCCGCCGCGGCCGCCGCGATCGCCATGTCGAGCGCGGGAATGCCCCGCCGGGCCCCTTTCAGCTCCCTGGTCGCCGACTGCGCCGCGGCGCAGGCCGCGGCCGTCACCGGAGCGTGGTTGCGGTGCGCGAGAGCAGATAGATCCCGATCGAACATCGCGAACTGCGCCTCGTCGCGCGCTGCGCGCAGGACCTCGAGCGCGACCAGGGGGCAGACTGCGAGCAGTCCGGCGTCGAGGGTGGCGAGCCAGCGCTCACGGACGCCCGGCGCACGCTGGCGGTTCCACGCGGACGTATCGAAGACGAGCGGTGTACCGCCCCCGTATGGGGCCGTCATCGGCCCGTCGACGGATCCCGGTCGGCCAGTGCGCGCTCCGCGGCCTCGAAGTCATAATCGACCTCACCGTTCGCGATCCCCCGCAGGTGGTCGAGCGCCTCGTCGTACCGCTGCTGCTCGGCGCGCTCCTCCCGAGCCCCCCTGAGCGCCAGGTCGCGGATCAGGCGGGCCTTGCTCGGGGGCTGGGGGTCGATCGCGTCGAGCTCCGCGGCCAATTCGGGATCCACCGTGAGTTGAACCCTGGGGTGAGAGGTCGGCACCGCGGGGCAAGTGTACCACGCCGGTGTTACACGGCTGTCCTTCCGGGGAGGAGCGCAGCCGGAACGTCGCCGGAGGAGCGCAGGCCGTCGATCGGCCGAGCACCGCTCGGGTGTCTCTCCGGTGAGCACCGCACCCTTCCTCCTCACGGAAAGGCGAGCGCCAGCGCGCCGGAGGCCTCGCGTAGCTCGTCGAGGGTCCAGCTCCAGCGACCGTCGATCTGCAGCACCTCGCCGCCCACCGTGCCGATCGGGGTGGCCAGCTCGGCCAGCGATTCGAGGGCGTCGGCGGGGCCGGAGACCAGGAACCGGCCCGCTCCCTCGCCGAACAACGCGTCGAGCTCATACCGCGGCAGCGAGATGGTGGCCCCGATCTCACCCGCCATGCAGCACTCGGCCAGGGCCACGGCCAGGCCGCCCTCCGCCACGTCGTGCGCGCTGGCCAGCCCACCCTCGCGCACCACGTCGCGTACCAGCTCGATCACCCGCCGCACACCGGTCACGTCGATCCCCGGAAGCCCGTCGGGCAGCGCGTCTCCGCGCAGCTTGGCCAGCTCCGAGCCGGGCAGCGTGACCGCCGCGTCGCGAGAGCAGACCAGCGCCACGGTATGCCCCTCGGTGGTGAAGCCGGCCCCGGCCGCCTGCGCCACGTCGGGCACCGCGCCGACCATGCCCACCACGGGCGTCGGGTAGATCGGCCCGTCCCCGGACTGGTTGTAGAGCGAGACGTTGCCCCCCACCACCGGCACCCCCAGCTCCGTGAGAGTGTCCGCCATGCCGGCCACCGACCGCTCCAGCTGCCACGCGACGTGGGGCTTCTCGGGGTTGCCGAAGTTGAGGCAGTTGGTGAGCCCGAGCGGCTCGGCGCCCACGCACGCGAGGTTGGCCGCGCACTCGAGCACCGCCTCCACCGTGCCGGTGTAGGGGTCGCACGCCACCCGGCGCCCGTTGCCGTCGATCGATACGGCGATCCCTCCCTGCGCACCGTCGGGCCGCAGGTCGAGCACCGCGGCGTCGGCCTGCTGGGGGCGGCGCACCGTGCGCGACCCGACCAGGCAGTCGTACTGCTCGAAGAGCGGGCGGCGTGAGCTGAGGTTGTGCGAGGCCAGCAGCGCGGGCAGGATGTCGGCAGGGTCGTCGGAGTCCAGCGTGCGCTGCGGCGCCGGGTAGATCTGGCCCGCCGGCCGGGCGGGCGCGAGGTCATACAGCGGACAGTCGTCCACCAGCGCCTCGACCGGCATGTCGCCCACCACCTCCTGGCGGCCTGTGCCCTTTCGGGTAGCGAGCACCCGCAGCCGGCGCGAGTCGGTGACTTCGCCGATCGCCGTGGCGCGCACCTCCCAGCGCTCGCAGATCCCCTCCAGCTCGGCCAGCTTCTGCGGCTCGATCACGCACAGCATCCGCTCCTGGGACTCGGACACCATGATCTCGAAGGGCTCCATATCGCCCTCGCGCAGCGGCACCTTCGACACGTCGATGTCCAGGCCCACCTCGCCCTTGGAGGCCATCTCGGCCGAACTGGACGATAGGCCGGCGGCGCCGAGGTCCTGGAGCGAGCGCAGCGTGCCCCGGTCGAGCAGCTCCAGGCAGCACTCGAGCAGCTTCTTCTCCTCGAACGGATCGCCGATCTGCACCGATGGCCGCTTGGAGGCGTCGTCGGAGTCGAGCTCGGCCGAGGCGAGCACCGACGCCCCGCCGATCCCGTCACGACCCGTGCGCGCGCCCATCAGCACCAGAAGGTTGCCCACGCCTGCGGCCGCCGACCGGATCAGGCGCTCCTCGGGAGCGATCCCCAGGCACATGGCATTCACCAGGCAGTTCTGCTCGTAGGGCGCTTCGAAGTAGACCTCGCCGCCGACGGTGGGCACGCCGATCGAGTTGCCATAGTGGCCGATGCCCGAGACGGCGCCGTCGAGCAGGTACCGAGAGCGTGCCGAGGTGAGCTCGCCGAAGCGCAGCGAGTCGAGCACCGCGATCGGCCGGGCGCCGACCGCGAACACGTCGCGCAGGATCCCCCCCACACCCGTGGCGGCTCCCTGGAAGGGCTCCACCGCACTCGG
>JACCUE010000324.1 GCA_013812005.1 Thermoleophilaceae bacterium | reverse complement strand
GGTCCGGGCCGGCCTGCTCGACGGCCCAGTGGCAGCCACCCGCTGCGAGAGGATCGGCGCCCCGAGACGGCGGCGCGCCGCGGGGTTCAACTGCTTCACCCTGCGTACCACGAGGAATGCGGGCTACACGATCGAGACCGGCTACCGCTTCAGCGCCCGGGTGGACGCGCGGCGCGGCGCGCTGGCCTGGTGCAAGCGCAACCCGCGGCCGATACACCCCGACACCGGCTACTTCGTGACGGTGCCCGTGTCGCGGGCATGCCTTCCCTAGAGCCTCTAGAAGATCGAGAGCGCGATGAAAACGGCAAAGGCCGCCCCGGCCAGAGTGCCGACATAGGCGCCGACCGGTCGTCCACCGACGCGAACCTCGGCGAGCAGCAACAGCAGGCCGAGCAGCACTCCGAAGAAGACGAAGATAATCGCGAAGATGATCGCCATGTCCGACAGCCGGATCGGATAGGAGATCAGCGACATCACCAGCAGCACGACGGTGTAGGGGGCCGCGAGCAGGATCGCGCCGAAGCCGAGCGTTTGGAGGGTCTCGCCGACGTCAGGGCGGCCGCGGCCCTCCACGATCCGTCCGGCGACGCTGAGCACGGTGTAGATCAGCCCGAGGGCGATCAGCGGGTAGTACAGCGCGAAGTCGAAGCTGCTCACGAGCCACCGCCCTCCTCGGCCTCGCGGTCCGCGCGCGCAGCGGCCACGGTCTGGCCTCCCCCGCCGCCGAACGGGCCGTGCAGCTTCCAGCGCGAGTCCTGCTTGGCCGGCACGACCAGCCACACGACGGGGGCGACGACCGAGATCAGGAGCCCGGTCACCAGCCCCGGCTTCTCACCGAAGCCCTTGCGATCGGAGAGATAGGAGGCCACGATCGCCGACCCCAGCCACAGGTACAGCCCGAGCAGAGACTTGGCGCCCAGGAGCGCAATCAGGGTCATCCGCCGAGGTACGCCTTCTGAACGTCGGGGTTGTCGCGGAGCGCCGCCGAGTCATCGGTCAGCGCCACCTTGCCGGTCTCCAGCACGTACGCGCGCTTGGACACGCCGAGGGCGAAGTTGGCGTTCTGCTCGACCAAGAGGATCGTCGTGCCCTGACGGTTGATCTCTTCGATCGTCTCGTAGATGCGCTCGACCAACACGGGCGCGATGCCCATCGAGGGCTCGTCGAGCAGGAGCAGCCGCGGCTGGGCCATCAGCGCACGCCCTATCGCGAGCATCTGCTGCTCACCGCCGGACATCGTGCCGGCCTTCTGGCGCTCACGTTCCTCCAGCCGGGGGAAAAGATCGAATACGCGCGCCAGGTCCTGCTGGATCTGCGCTGTGTCACGCCGTAGGTAGGCCCCCAGCTCGAGGTTCTCGCGCACCGTCATGCGCTGGAAGCACTTGCGTCCCTCGGGCGACTGCGAGATACCCATCTGGACGATCTCCTGGGGTGCGGTCTCGCCGATCTCTGAGCCCTCGAAGCGGATCGAGCCCTCGCGCGGCGGGCTCAGGCCGGAGATCGAACGCAGGGTGGTCGACTTGCCCGCCCCGTTGGACCCGATCAGGGTCACGATCTCGCCCTCCTGGACCACCAGGGATACGCCCTTCAGCGCCTCGATGTTGCCGTAGAAGGTGCGAATGTCGGAGACCTCGAGCATGGCCATCGCTCAGTCCCCCGCGCTCTTACCGAGGTACGCCTCGACCACCCGCTCGTTCTCGCGGATCTCCTGCGGCAGGCCCTCGGCGATCTTCTCACCGTGGTCGAGCACCGTGATGTGCTGGGAGACGCCCATCACGACCTTCATGTCGTGCTCGATGAGGAGGATGGTGAGGTTCTTCTCGACGCGCAGCCGCTCCATGAATTCTGTCAGCCGGGCCGATTCGTTCGGGTTCATGCCCGCGGTGGGCTCGTCGAGCAACAGCAGCGAGGGATCGGAGGCCAGGGCACGGGCGATCTCCACCCGGCGCTGGTCGCCGTAGGACAGGTTGGACGAGATCTGGTCGAACTCCGCGGCGCGGAGCCCAACGTAGTCGAGCATCTCCCGCGCCTGCTCGCGCACCTCGCGCTCTTCACGCCTGACGCCCGGCGTGCGAAGGATGGAGCTGAACATTCCGCCCTTCATCCGGGCGTGCTGACCGACCATCACGTTCTCGACAGCCGACATGGTGGAGAACAGGCGAATGTTCTGAAACGTGCGGGCCACTCCGAACGCGGTGATCTTGTCCGGCCGGGTACCGGTGATGTCACGCCCGTCGAACAAGATACGCCCGGTGGTGGGCTTGTAGAGGCCCGTGAGCATGTTGAAGAAGGTGGTCTTGCC
>JACCUE010000303.1 GCA_013812005.1 Thermoleophilaceae bacterium | reverse complement strand
GTCACGTAGATGCCGCGCTCGACTCCGGCGCACAGCTCGCCTTCGTCGGCGGCTCCTCCGCCCACCATCACCAGGTTGGTGGGCAATGGGCCCCCCGCGGGGCCACCAGCTTGCGCGTGCCCGGTGGAGGACGCGCCCGCGATGGCGCCAGAGCGCACGTCGTGCACCACGCCGTGGGCCACGCCGTCCTGGATCAGCGGCAACGGCGCCTTGGGCACGCCCTCCGCGTCGAACGCGCGGGGCAGAGTGGACGCGTACCGAGGCGAGTCGGACAGGTTGACGGCCGCCGAGACGACCCTGGTGCCGAGGCGACCGGCCAGAGCGCCGCGGCCCTCCGCATGTGCGAGGCCGTTGAAGGCGGTCTGGCCAAGTACCCACAGCAGCTCATGCACCGCGTGGGACTCCATCACGACGGTGTACTCGCCCGGCTCGAGCGCGACCGGCGCAGAGGACGCGGCCGTTGCCTTGGCCGCCGCACCGGCTGCCACCGCCCGCGCGTCGATGTCTCGAAGGGCCACGCTGGTCCGGGCGGCGTAGCCGCTGCGCCCGCCTGCGCCGAAGGCGACGACCTTCAGGAAGGCGTCGGTCACCCGGTCGACCAGCACCGGCCCGGAGGGGGTCGCGATAGCCGTCTCCACTTCGCCGGCGGTCCAGAGCCCGTTGGCCTGCGTCCCCGTCTCGGCGGCCACCTCGAACGCGGCCGAAAGCACCTCGCCGCCTCGCGCGGGGTCCAGGAGGGCGGTCTCGGGGTCGTGGCCATGGTGGGCGCGCAGGGCGCCGGGCTCGGGAAACCCGGGGTACGCGCCGGGACCCGCTTGGCCGGCGGCGGTCTCGGCCGCGCGTACCGCGGCGTCCGCGCACCGGCGCAGCGCATCCGGTTCGACGTCGTTGGTGGTGGCCCGGCCCACGTTGCCCTCCCTCACGGCGGCCACCTCGACGGTCAGGTCGTCGACCGAGGTGGCCTGCGTGGGGCGAGAGCGCGCGAAGCGCAGAGCGAGGGATCGCTCACGCGTCACCGTGGCCAGCGCGTGCTCGCCGCCGGCGGCCTCCCGGGCCCGCTCGGCCACCTCCTGGGGCGCCTGCCCGCTCACCCCGAGCCCACGAGCACGTCGCGGAAGCGGGCGGGAGCGGACCCGTGGGACACCGACGCCAGCTGGCCGGGCTCGCCCTTGCCGCAGTTGGTGACCGAGGCCAGGGCCCATTCGGAGGGCGAGCACACCGCGTCGAGGCCGCCCCAGAAGTGGGGAGTGGTGCCGGCGTAGACGGGATCGCGCAGCATCCGTTGAAGCCGTCCGTCGGCGATCTCCCATGCGGCTTCGCCGGCGAACTGGAAGTGCAGGCGGCGGGAGTCGATCGACCACGACCGGTTGGTCTCCATGTAGATCCCCCGCTGCGTGCCCGCGATCAGCTCCTCGAGGGTGCCCGCCGTGCCCGGGTCGAGGCTCACGTTGGTCATCCGCACGATCGGCTGGCGTGTGAAACCCTCTGCGCGCATGCAGCCGCCCGAGCGGCTCAGCCCGATCTCCGCCGCGCTCTCGCGCGAGGAGAGGAACCCGCGCAGCATTCCTTCACCCACCAGCGGTATGGCTTGGGCCTGCACCCCCTCGTCGTCCCAGCCAAAGCTCCCCAGGGCACCGGGCAGCGTGGCGTCGGCGGTCACGTTCATCACCTCCGAGCCGAGGCGCATCGAGCCGATGCCGTCCGCGGGAACGAAGCTCGTGCCCGCATAGGAGGCCTCGCCGCCCAGCACCCGGTCCAGCTCCAGCGCGTGGCCCACCGACTCATGGATCTGGAGGCCGAGTTGCTCCTTGGCGAGTATCAGGGTGGTGCGATCGGAGGGACAGACCGGCGCGCTGAGCAGCGCCGCGGCCTCGGCGGCCACTCGAGGGGCGTTGCCCACCAGGTCGAGCTCGGCCACGTGCTCCCAGCCGGCCTGGGCGACGTGCCCGGAATGCGAGCCGGGATAGGAGCGCACCTGCGTGCCCGACCCGTCGACGGCGATCGCCACGAGGCCGCCTCCACACTCGACGATCCGCTGCTCGTACAGCGCGCCCTCGGTGGAGGCGAAGATCTTCTCCTCCGAGCGCGAAGACACCTGGGCGCGCGCGACGGAGACGAGCGGCTCGCAGCGCATCGCAGCCTCGGCCTGCGCCAGCAGCTCGAGCTTGTGGCCGAGTGAGACCTCGAACGGGTCGATCTCACAGGGGGCGGTGTGCGAGCCGGTCGCCGGCGCCTCAGGGGTGAGCCCCAGCTCGTCGCCGGGGCCGACGGCGACGGGCTGAGCTTGCGCCAGAGCGAGCGCCCGGGCCAGAGCATCCTCCCCGTCCGCGCGGCCGGACCCCCGTGCGGCGCCAAAGCCCCACGCTCCGTTGACGCGCACGCGCACTCCGATGCCCTCCTCCTCCCGGCGGTCGAGCAGCCGCTCTCCGTTGCGCAGCGCGACATCCTCGGCGAGCATGCGCACGTGCCGGACGTCGGCATAGGAGGCCCGTCCCGAGGCGGCGTCGACCAGATCCAAGAGCAGCTCGCGCAAGGCGCCGAGGCTACTCAGGCGCCGGCTGCTGCCGCGCGAGTGCGGCTGGGCCTACTTCGCGCGCCGCTCGGCCTCTTCGCGCTCCTCGAGCTTCTCGCGCAGGTAGGCGGACTTCTCGGCCCTGCGGTCGTGCTGGGCGGTCTCCTCCTCGGAGTCGGCACGGGCGGCGGCCTTGCGGGACTTGGCCTCGCGTGAGACCTGTACCGCGCGCAGCTGCCCGGTGGTCGGCTCGTCGTCTGTCTCGGCCATGGGCGTAACGCTACCTAGCGCGTGGACGCTCGTCCAGGGCCTGTCTGGTTTCACGGTGCCGGACCGGGTAACAGAGGTCGCATGTTTCAAGCCAACGTAGTAGAGGGTGTCCACCGCATCGAGGACTCCTACACCAACTGGTACCTGCTCGAGGAGGACGGCCGCCTCACGGTCGTCGACGCGGGGATCCCTGGTTCCTGGGCGTCACTGGAAGCGGCCCTCGCGGAGCTCGGCCGGAGCAAGGACGACATCGAGGCGGTGGTCCTCACCCACGCCCACTTCGATCACATCGGCTTCGCGGAGAAGGCCCGCAGGCAGCTCGGCGTACCGGTCTGGGTGCATGAGAACGACGTTCCCCTGACGCGCCACCCCACCCAGTACTCCCACGAGCGCCCGCGCTCGTACTACTTCGCGACCCAGATCCGGGCGATGCCGATCGTTGCCTCCTTCGTCAGGGCGAGGGCGTTCTTCCCCACGCCGATCAAGGAGGTCAGGCGCTACGAGGACGGCACGCTGCCGGTGCCGGGGGCGCCGCGCGTGGTGTTCACGCCGGGACACACGCTCGGGCACTGCGCATTTCACCTGCCCGAGCGCGACGCCGTGATCGCCGGCGACGCGCTGGTCACCCTCAATCCCTACCGGGGCACGAGGGGACCCCAGATCGTCGCGGGCGGGGCCACCGCCGACAGCGAGCGCAACCTCGCCTCGCTCGACGCTCTGGTGCAGACAGGAGCGACCACCTTGCTGCCGGGTCATGGGGAGCCTTGGCGGGACGGTGTGGAGTCCGCCGTGGCGAAGGCCCGGGCCGTGGGGGCAAACTAGCCCGGCCGAGCGCCCGCCTGCTTCAGCCGGCGCACGTAGCCGATTCCGGCGATCCCGCCGATGATCAGCGCCACGAGGAGGACACCCACGACCACAACGGCGTTCTCGGTGATCCAGTTCTTCGCGCGCGTGAGCACCGGCGGCCGCTCGGTCGGGGTCACCGAGACGTCTCTCGAGTCGATCAGCCGGGTCCCTGCCAGCAGGCGCACGGTGAGCTGATAGGAGCGCGTGTCATCGGGCAGCTCGACCTCCGTCTGGATCGCCCCGGTCTCGCCGGGCTCGGCGCGGTCGACCTCCATGGGGCGGCGCTTCACCACCGCGCCCGGCTCTTCGCCGCCCGCCGAGCGCACCAGCAGCTCGGCCTCTGGGGCGTAGGGCACGTTGCCGGTGTTCTCGAACGACGCTTTCACCTCGACCTCCTGGCCCCTGAACGCAGTGGGGCTGTCGAAGTCCGTGAGCCGGGCTGTACGGGTGGCCACCGCGTTCACGCCGAACAGCCGCATCGAACCCTTGGCGCGGACCGCGCGCCCCGTGCCTCGGAGGGTTGCGGACAGCGTGTAGTCGCCGGCCGGCAGCTTCTGCTGGGGCACCGCCGGGAGGTCGACGATCGCACCGGGCAGGATCTTCACGCCCTTCGCCCGGGTCCGCGCCGCCACTTCACCCGAGCCGTCGCGCACGACGACCGCCGCACCCACTCGCCGGTAGACGTTGCCGCGGTTGGACACCGGCACCAGCAGGCGCAGAGTCCCCTTCTCAGGGGATTCTGCCCGGATCGGCTCGGTGGCGAAGCGCAGCCGGCGCCTGGCTGCGACGGGGTCGAGCAGGACGCTGGCGTTCAGCTGCAGGATGTTCGTGATCTGCTCCCGGTCGCTGGGGCGCACGCGCGGCGTACCTTGGAAGAGCACGCCGCCATAGAAGCTGCCGGTTCGCGGCACCCTGCGCATGCGGGAGAACACAGACCGTGCCTCTCCCGGGACGAGATCGAAGCGCCTGGTCTGGACGGCCACGACCCTGCCGGCGCTGCGGCGGGCCCGCGCCTCCTCGCGCACGAAGATGCCGCCGTCGCGGCGCTGGCCGAGGAGCACCGGAAACACGCGGATCCGGTAGTCGGTCTGCGTTCCGTTGAGCAGCGTCATCGGGCCGATCTGTACGGGCCCTGTGAGCACGCCGGGAAACTGCGACGGCGAGAGGTTCAGCGCCGGAGCCGGCGCCGTTTGGGCCGCGGCCGCGGCCGCGAGGACGGCCGCCGAGAGGACGGTGGCCGTGCATGAAAGGGCGATCGATCGGGGCCGCATGACGAGTCCTCCAAAAGAAAAACGGCTGTGGGG
>JACCUE010000280.1 GCA_013812005.1 Thermoleophilaceae bacterium | reverse complement strand
TGATCGCGTCCGACATCCGGATGCTGCGCGACTTCGGCATCCTCACCGTCGTAGACCTCAGCGTCTCCCTCGTGGGTGTGATGCTCGTGCTGCCCGCGGCCCTCGTCTGGGCCGAGCAGCACGGCTCCTTCCGCCTCGGCGACCTGGATCCGCGCCTCGCGCTGAGGAGACTGCGCGCGGGTGTCTCGGGTCGGTCCCTGCCGCGGGCGGGGGCGCCCCGCCTGCGCGTGGCGCGCGGCCGGCGCGTATCCGGACCGCGGCCGTCGCGGCGACGAGATGCCTGAGGACCGCTTCGGCGACCTCGGTCCGGGCGAGCGGCGCAGCGCGGCCGAGCGCTTCGAGGAGGAGGACCGGCAGCGCCCCGAGCCGGACATGCCGCCCAAGCGCCCGGAGGTGCCCCGCGCGGGTAACAAGTACGCGTGGGCGGTGGGCATCGTGATGGTGATGGGCATCGGGGTGCTGCTGATGACCACCTCCCTGCCCAACACCGGGGCCGGCCTGCGCGGTCCCGCGAAGGGCGAGGTCGTACCCGACTTCGCCGCTCCTCTCGCCACCGGGGATGTCAGCTGCGACGACGATGACGACAACTGCGCTGCCAACGTGTGCCAGAGGGCCGACGAGTGCAGCGAGCAGTCGGGCAGCCGGCCGGCCTGCCAGTTGCGCAGCGAGAGCATCTTCAACGTGTGCGAGGCCCGCGAGCGTCCGATGGTGCTCACGTTCCTGGTCACCCGCGGAGCGGACTGCGAGCCCCAGGTGGACCGCGTGGAGCGGATGCGCTCAGAGTTCCCGGGCGTGTCATTCGCCGCGGTGGTCAGCGGAGAGGGGAGAGGGGAAGTGGAGCGGATCGCCCGCCGCCGGGGCTGGGGCATGCCGGTGGCCGTGGACCGCGACGGAGCGCTTCAGAACCTCTACGGCCTGGGTGTCTGTCCGTCCACCGTGTTCGCCTACGAGGGCGGGAGGGTGCGCACCACCGAACTCGGCAATCTCACCGAGGACGAGCTGCGCGCGCAGGTCCGCCGGATCGTCGGCTCGGGCTGAGCATTGGCCGCGCCCGAGCTCGAGCGGGGCTGGGTCGCTTTCGACCTCGCCCAGGAGTTCCCCTCGCTCGCCCTGTGGCTGATGCGGGTGCAGGCGCGCTCGGGACGCAGCCCCGAGCCGGTGCGCCGCCGCCTGCGCCGGCTCTCGGACCGGATCACGGGCGGTCACGTGATCCACATGCGCCAGGACGCCGTGCCCTGGGCCTACCGGGTCTTCTGGCGTCAGGTCGGCATCGATCCCGACACCGATCGGACCCCGGTCGAGCAGATCGCCCTCGACCGGCTCAAGTGGGGCGGCATCCGCAGCCGCAACCTGCTCGACGACGCACTGGTGATAGCCACCTTCGAGACCGGCGTGCCCGTGATCGCCCTGGACGCCGACAAGGTTGGGAAGGCCCTTGGGCTACGGCTCACCGGTGACGACGAGCGGCTGGGAGGCACGGGGCGCAGCCTCTCGAGCCGCCAGATCGTGGTGGCCGACGAGGACTGCTGCCTGGCGGTGCTGTCGGGTGAGGTGTCGGAGGACCACGGCGTGAGGTCTGCCACCCGCAGCATGGTGCTGTGCGCGTTGCAGGTGAAGGGGGTGCCCGAGATCAGCGTCGAGGAGGCGCTCTGGACGGCGTCGGACACACTGTCAGTCGGGGGGTGATACGGCCCCGATGGCGCTGGTACAGTTGACCTTCGTGTCGATCGGGGAGAGGCAGAGATGCCTGACGTTCTAGAGCGAGACCCTCGCTTTGCACCGCGTACGCTTTTGGATGAGCGTCCGGGGCGTCGCACGCTGCTGGATCAGATCGAGCGCCTGGAGGGCGAGCTGTCCTCGTTGTTCGTGTCCACCTGGCCGCGGAAGGGCTTCGACTTCTCGGTGCCCTCGCGGGGTGGCCCGAGGATGCTGCTGCTCTCGGAGCTGGAGGCGCTGCGCGACGACCTCGCCGAGCGCGTGGACCACGCACGCCGCAGCCTTTCCGATCGGACCTACGTGGAGGAGCGCCACCGCGCCCGGATCGAGGAGATGCTGCTCGAGCCGGAGAGGCACAAGTGGGTGCGCATCGGTAACGACGACATCGGCGAGCCAGGCTGCAAGCACTGGCACGTCCGCCCGCGCTGGGGCCTGCTCGGCTACCTGATGAACTGGTGGCGCGTCCGGATCTCATCGGGTTGCCCCTTAGTCAGGGGTCGGGGCCCATGGCCCCGACCCGTGACGGCGTCTGGACGCGCCTGACGCCACCCGGCGGGCTCGCCGATGCTGGTGCATCGGCTTCGCTGGCCGCGCAGCGTCGGCCACGCCCAGCCACTCGTCACCGTCAGCGCAAGCCACGGATCAATGATGGGCAAGCGCAGCCGTAAGCGACTCGGGGATGGCGCGAGCGGGTCGGGTGCGGGCACGACCCGCGCCGAGCGCGACGCCGCCCGCCAAGCCCGCGCCCGGCAGGCCAGGGCGGCTC
>JACCUE010000269.1 GCA_013812005.1 Thermoleophilaceae bacterium | reverse complement strand
CATCGACAGTGCCGCTGAGATCGTCAACGGCGTCCTGGGCCCGCAGGCGGGTGTCCACCGTGGCCTGCACGGTGCGCTCGACCGCCTCGCGGAGCGCGTCGGGGATGTCTCGGTGCTCGGCCATCCGGTGAAGTCTACGAGGACTAAGTGCTTCCCGCCGAAAGTACCGTCGATGATCGGGCGGGCCAGGAGCGTGGCTGACAAGCGCGCGAGCGCAGTCGATGCAGAGCATCGGCGAGCATCGCGGGCGCAGTCAGGCGCGGTCCTGGCCGGCCGAGCGCGACGGTATTTGAGGCGGGCAGCGCTAAGGTGCCGCGCCTGACCGAGCCGGGGCCCATCCACCTGCGCCCGGCCGCCGAGCTCGCCGATCGGGTGCTGCTGCCGGGCGACCCCCACCGTGCCCTCTCGGTCGCTCAGGCCATCCTTGACGCGCCGAAGATGTTCAACCACACCCGGGGGCTGTGGGGGTATACGGGCACCGCGCCCGACGGCCGGCTCCTCACCGTGCAGGCCACGGGGATGGGCGGTCCGAGCGCAGCGATCGTCGTGGAGGAACTGGTCGCCCTGGGCGCCCGCACCCTGATCCGAATCGGCACGTGCGGTGCGCTGGCGCCCGGCACGGACCTTGGGGAGCTCGTGGTGGCGCGTGAGGTGGTGGCCGCCGACGGCACCAGCACTGCGCTGGGGGCCGAGGGACGGATGGCTGCGGACCCCGTGCTCACCGACGCCCTCGTGGCAGCCGGAGCCCGTGACGTGGTGGCCGTGTCCACCGACGTCTTCTACGACGGCCGCCAAGGGCTGCAAGCAGAGTGGATGCAGATGGGCGCGGAGGTGGTGGAGATGGAGGCTGCCGCCCTTCTCGCCGTGGCCCGACGCCGAAAGGTGGACGCCGCCGTGCTCCTCGGGGTCACCGACCTGCTGGACGGGACGCGCCGGCGAATCGACGAAGAGGCCCTGAAGGCGGTCGGCATACGGCTCGGCGAGACCGCCTATGAGGCGATCGCCGCCTCCGGAAGTTGAGCCGGCGGGCCCTACCGCGCCGCGTCGGTGACCGTCAGGCGCTCCTGCGCCCGCGGCATCGGATCGGCTTCCGGAGCCACGACATCGCGCAGCGTGGAGATGTCGCGCGCGATCTCATCGAGACGGGCCTCCAGAGCGGAGGTGTCGCCTCGATCCTGTGCGGAGGCCGCGGCGGCCGCGGCAGCCGACCCCGCCCGCTCCTCCAGCCGGTCAAGGGAGTCCTCGATCCCCTCCAGACGCTGGGAGACGGAGCGCAGCCGGCGGGTGAGCCGCTCGACGTCTGCCGCGGAGGGCAGGTTGAGCGCGCCCATGGCTGCGTCCTGGGCCTGCACAGCCTTCTCCCGGGCCTCGAAGGCGCCGGTGATGGCACGGTTGACCACCGGGTTGGCGATCAACTCCTCGGTGAGTCGCCCGAGCGCTTCTTCTCCCTGGCGCGAGAGGCGGTCCACCAAGCGGTCGTCGGGCGGGTCGGTCATGCGGCGGTGAGCGTACAGGAACATCGGCTGAGCCCGGCGGCTTTGGCCAGGCGCCTTGGCCCCAAACGCGGATAGCTCACCCTGTACCTTACAGTTAGATTGGCGGGCGACCCTGAAGGCAGGGCTCGGTGTCACGACGGATCGGCGTGGCGCCCGGCCAGGCTTGCCCAATCACCCGCGCTGGAAGGATCTCCCCGTCGGCCGCGGCACTGCACCCATCCCGCTCGAACCGGAACCGCTGCGGTTGCGCGCGGTTCCCGGTTGCGCAGCGGTCGAGCAGCCAGTAACTTATGCGCGGCGGCAGGAGGTTCTTGATAGCTTGCGCCACTGATCGGCGCTCCATGACGGACTCTTCGGGGAGGAGACGAACAGCAGAATGAAGAAGCGGGGTCTTTATCTCCTGCTCTGTGCAGGGCTTGCCGCTGTGGCCGCCCTCACCGCGCTTACCATGCCCGCAACGGCTGAGCCGCGGACCATCACGGTCCGCCTCATCACGGGCGAGGTCGTCACCATCACCGTCGACGTGCCGACCGGCGCGGAGCTCGGGGA
>JACCUE010000264.1 GCA_013812005.1 Thermoleophilaceae bacterium | reverse complement strand
GCCCAGGAGAGGCGCCAGGCCGGGCACCGACCACAGCAGCCCCGCCCGCGGGAGAATCAGCGGCACGGGGGCGAGAGCGGCAGCCAGCACGAGCGCGGCGCCGGCGCGGTCGGCCTCGGGCGACGCCAGCCAGGCGCAGACGCCCACGGCGGCGGCCAGCCACCCGATCCTCGGCAGCAGCGCCACAAGCAGCGCAGTGACTCCGGCGGCTGCCGCGGGCGAGGTGGGCGGGGCCGGTCCCAGGCCCTCGAGAGCGGCGAGTACCAGCATGCCGGCGCCCGCCCCGGCCGCCAGTCGCGGCGCGACCAGCGCGGCAAGTCCTCGCGGCTGTGCCTCGCTGAGCTCGTGCCCATCGGGGGCGGCCGCGGGGGCGCGCGCGGCGCCGCGGTGCAGCAGGGTGCGCATGCGCGTGCGGGCATGGACGGCGGTGAGCCCGAAGCGCTCGATCGTCTCGGGCTCGACCAGACCGCCCTCATCCGAGAGGGCGTCCTCGACGTCGCCAAGGACCACGCGCAGCTCGGCGGGTGCGGGCCGGTAGAGCGGATCCGGGTCGAGAGCGGCGTCGAGCACCGCGCCGAGCGCGGGCGGCAGGTCGCTGCGACGCGAATGCAGGGGCGGCAGCGGCCGGCCGACGTTGCGAACCGTGGCGGCGGGGCTCTGACCCCGTACCGGATTGCTGCCGGTCCAGGCCTCGTAGAGCGTAAGCGCGAGGGAGTAGACATCGCAGGCCTCGGTCACGCGGCGGCCCTCCGCCTGCTCCGGGGCCATGTAGGCCAGCGTGCCCATCACGTCCCCGGTGGCGGTCAGGCCCTCGCCGGTCGCCAGGTGAGCGATGCCGAAGTCGGTGAGCTTGGCGAAGCCCGCCCCCGCGGCGGGCTCGGCCAGCACCATCACATTGCCGGGCTTCACGTCACGGTGGATCACCCCGCGCGCGTGGGCGTGCTCGAGCGCCTCGCAGAGCGCGTGCCCGATCCGAGCCACGTCGCGGTCCGAGAGCGCCCCCTCCCGAGCCAGCTCCTCGACGGTGGCGCCGTGCACCAGCTCCGAGACCAGGTAGACGTCGTGATCGTCGGAGCCCAGCTCGTAGAGCGCCACGATGCCGGGGTGGTTGAGCCGCGCGGCCGCGAGCGCCTCCCGGGTGACGCGTGAGCGGTCTCCGGGGCTGTCCTCGCGCGGCACCACCTTGACGGCCACGTCGCGCTCGAGCTTCTTGTCGAACGCCCGCCACACCACCCCGAAGCCACCTGCGCCCAGCCGCTCTTGGAGCTCATAGCGCCCGAGCACGAAACGGGCGCCGGGCGCCGGCTCACCCAGGTGCACCGTCGGCTCCGCGTCCGCAGTGCGGGCCTCTTCGGCGATGCCCAGACGTCTCCTACGGGCGCCGTCGCTCGGCGGTGCTGTGCTGTCGGGCGTTGTCATCTAGGTTCTGAAATTCGATTCAGCAGGAGGTCTACCTGCCGGGTCCGGCGAAGCTCCCGGACACGACGGCCGGTGGAGCGGTCATACTTCCCACCCTGTACTAGGAGCGAGTTCTGTCCTTCTTCGACGAACCGGATCAGCGAGCAGCCCGCGCCCGACCTGGGCGCCGTAGGCCTCCTATGGGACCTACGACCGACCGCCAGACCCTCATGGTACGTCGCTCCATGGCCGCGGGGGCAGGGTTGCTCGTGTTCATCCTGCTGCTGTTCGGGCTGAAGGGGTGCCTGGACAGCCGCAAGGAGGGGGCGTTCGAGGACTACGTGCGCGAGGTGAGCGCTCTCGTCGGTGAGTCGAATCAGCAGAGCGATGCCCTATTTGCGCTGCTCACCGACTCCGGGGGAGCGAGCGAGGTGGAGATCACCAACCAGCTCAACGCATTCGGCGTGCAGGCCGAGCAGCTGGTCGATCGGGCAAGGGCCACCGAACGCCCGGACGAGGTCAGCACGGCACACGGCTACCTCGTGGAGACGCTGGAGTTTCGCCGTGACGGCGTGCGAGCGATAGCGACCGAGCTGCCCACGGTGCTCACCGCCTCCGGAGACCAGGCGCAGGGCACCGACAGGATCGCCCGCGCCATGCTCTTTCTCTCCACCAGCGACGTGATCTACCAGACGCGCGCCCAGGCGAGGCTCAGGGAGGCGCTCGAAGCCGCGGAGCTGTCGCTTGCCCCTCCGCCTGACAGCATCTTCCTCCAGGATCTCGATCTGCTCCAGCCCGACGTGGTGGCCGACCGGATCGCGGGCGTCGGCGGCGGCGGCGGCGCCGGCGACGAGGAAGCGGCTCCCGGCCTCCATGGCACCGGGCTCGTAAGCGTGGCGCTCGGGGGTCAGGCCCTCGCGCCTGACGCGCCGGCCTCGGTCACGCTCGGCGGGGACCTCAGCTTCGAGGTCGAGGTGGCCAACCAGGGCGAGAACACAGAGACGGACGTGAACGTGGCCGTGACCATCGGCGAAGGCGGCGACGCCGTCACCATCGACGGGGCCCTTGACGAGATCGCCGCCGGCGAGACCAAAGTGGTCGAGGTCCCCGTCACCGATCAGCCCCCGACAGGTCAGAACGTGCCCGTGACCGTCGAGATCGAGGCCGTACCGGGCGAGGAGAAGACGGACAACAACGTGGGCGAGTACTCGGTCATCTTCACCCAGTAGCGCGCGTGGTCGTAAGTGGGGTGCGGACCCGCGGAGCGGTGCGGTAGCTTCCGGGCGGTGGACGGACTCACCTCGCCCGAAGGGATCCTGGCCGTGGCCGCCGCCGGCGTGGCACTCATCTCGCTGGTGCTCGTCATCGTGGTCGCCCTACGTCTGCGCAGGGTTCGCGCCGCGCAGCGCATGGTGATGGGCGAGGGCCGCGAGCGCGACCTCGTAGCCCACGCTGCCCGGCTCGAGCAGGGTTTCCTGGAGCTGCGCGACTGGGTGGAGGAGTCGTCCTCACAGATAGGACGCCGGATGGCCACCGCCGAGGAGCGGATCGACGGGGCGGTGGCCTACCAGGCCGTCATCCGTTACGACGCCTACGGTGAGATGTCAGGGCAGCAGTCCAGCTCGATTGCGCTGCTCAATTCCCACCGCTCGGGTGTGGTGCTCTCTTCGATCCTGCACCGCGAGAACGCGCGGGTATACGTCAAGCAGGTGGTGGATGGCCTCGCGGAGCACGAGCTCTCGCCCGAGGAGGAGGAAGCTGTCAGCTCCGCGCTCGCCGGCCGGCCTCAGAGTCCGGCCGGCGCCTAGGTCGGCGTGGCGCTCCGCGTAGCGTTCTTGGGACCCGCCGGCACCTACACGGAGGAGGCGTTGCTGGCGTCCGCTCCCGCGGGTGTGGAGCCAGAGCCGCGATCCACCGTCTACGAGACGGTGATGGCGGTGCAGAACGCCGAGACCGACCGCGCGGTGGTGCCGATCGAGAACTCGCTCGAGGGCGGGGTCGGGGCCACCCTCGACGCACTGGCGGGCGAAGCCGATCGCGTGCGCATATCGGCCGAGGTGGTGCATCCGATTCATCACCACCTGATCGCCGGCAGGCCACTCGAGCTCGAAGCGATCGAGCGAGTGCTCTCCCATCCCCAGGCCACGGCGCAGTGCGCCCGCTTCTTACGGGAGAGCCTTCCGGGCGCCGAGCGGGTCGTCGCCACGTCGACCGCGGAGGCGGTGCGCAGGGTGGGAGACTCGCCCGAGCCCTGGGCCGCGCTCGGCTCGCGCCTGGCCGCGCAGCTCTACGGCGGCACGGTGCTGACGGAGCGCGTGGAGGACCACCCCGACAACCTCACTCGCTTCGTCTGGCTGGCCCCTGCGGACTGCCGGGACGGTCGTCCCGAAGGCGCCACCAAGACCTCGGTGGTCTTCTGGGGCTTCAACGACTCGTCCCCGGGCGCGCTCATGACCGTGCTGCGCGAGTTCTCGGATCGTGACATCAATCTGACGAAGATCGAGTCGCGACCGCGCCGCGAGGGCCTGGGGCACTACATGTTCTTCTGCGACCTCGAGGGGCACGTGCTCGACGACGGGGTCGCGGGGGCGCTCAGTGCGCTGTCGGAGCGGGTCCAGGGCCTGCGGGTGCTGGGCTCCTACCCTGCCGCGGCCACCGCGCCAACCACCTAGACCGAGCCGGGTCGACCGCTACACTGGCGCCACCGTGGCGGCAAGCTCTCAGGCTTTACCAGCGGTACTCGGAGCTGGTGAGATCGAGCCGGCGCCGATTCGCGCGCTGCCCGAGAGCCGGTCCGGGCACCGTGCGGGGGAATCCCTGAGAGGCGGGCACCACCCCCCCTTGCACCCGCCGGGGGGCCGCGTCCTGGTGCTCAACGCCTCCTATGAGCCCATCAACGTATGCACAGTGCGCCGCGCCGCGATTCTGGTGCTCAAGGACCGCGCTGAGATCCTCGAGCGCGGTGAGTGGGCTCTCCACGCAGAGAGCCTGACGCTCCCTCGGCCCGTGGTCATCCGCCTCAAGACCTACGTGCGCATCCCCCGCGACGCCCACCGGCGCAAGATCACGCGCCGAGCTGTCTTCGCGCGCGACCGCTGGACCTGTCAGTACTGCGGCAAGGAGCGCGGCAACCTCACGGTGGATCATGTGATCCCTCGCTCGAAGGGAGGCGGCTCGGGCTGGGACAACATCGTCACCTCCTGCGCCCCGTGCAACCGGCGCAAGGGCGACCGCCTGCCACGCCAGGCCAATATGGTTCCGCGTCACGTGCCCCGCGCTCCCAGCTCCACGATCTTCATCCACGTCGCCGCGCCCGTGATTCCCCGCGCCTGGGAGCAATATCTCGCCACCTGAGGAGTCGCAGAATCCGGGCCCCACCGAGCACAGGAAGCCGGCGGCGCCGACGGCCACCCAGTCCGACCTGCGCACTCTCCGCCGCTGGATTCTCGTGGCGGGCGTCTGGGCCGTTGCCGCCACGGCCGTCGCGCTCATCGCGCTGTTCGACAGCTCGGGCGATGACGCGAGCAAGACTGCCCGCGACGCCGCAGACCGGACGGAGTCACTCCAGCGCCGGCAGGAGCGCCTGGAGGACCGGCTTGATGCGCTGGACACACGGGTCGGGGACCTGGCTCCCGCCGGCGACGTGTCCAAGCTCGAGAGCCGCCTCGGCCGCGCCGAGAAGGACGCCTCCGCCGCGAAGCGGGGCGCCACGAACGCGACCGACACCCTGACCGATCTCGAGGACAGAGTTGGCACGCTCGAGGATGATTCCTCGTCGAAGGCCGATGCAGGGGCCGACGAGCCCAATGCCGACGATCCGGCTCCCTGACGCCGGTCCTTCACCCGCGCCGCGACCCACCACAAAGACGGGGGGCGCCCCTTTAGGACGCCCCCCGCTACAGCGTTGCTGGACTCAGATCGGGGTGGCTTCACGGGCACCCGGCCCGGGCCGAAGGGACAAAACCCGGCCACCACTCCCGACGGTGTCGCGGTTGGACTCCGCTCGACGGGTCCAACGGGTCCGCCTAGCGGCCGGACACCTCCAGCGTCCCGAATTGTCTGTGAATCAAGTTAGGACCACCTCCTTTCCCTGGTCCGGCCATTCTGACATATGGGAAGGTCGGTCCGGAGATTCATCCGTGCGGAGATTCATCCGTGCGGTGCTCGGCCGAGAGTCTCCGGTGCGGTGCTCGCCGGAACGACGTTCCGGCTGCGCTCCTCCCGAGGCGATCGGCCTGCGCTCCTCCGGCAACGTTCCGGCTGCGCTCCTCCCGACGGCCTTGGCCGGCGTCGGGTCAGGCGGGAGCGTCCGGGTCGTCCTCCTCGGGGGATTCGACCTCGGCGGGGTCCACGTCGATGCCCCCGATGGACTGCTCGGGGGCATCCCCAACCGGGTCTGCGGGCAGCTCGTCGATGGGCTCCACGCCGTCGACGTCCCCGTGCACCACCGCTGAGGTGTCGGCCTCGTCCTCCATGATCAGGGCGACGGCACTAACCCGGTCGTCCTCGCGCAAGTTCATCAGCCGCACGCCTTGGGCGGGCCGGCCCTGGCGCGAGATCCCCCTCACGCTTGTGCGCTGGACCATGCCGTTCTGCGAGATGAAGACGAGGTCCTGGTGCTCGCGGACGATCAGCGCACCGGCCACGCCGCCCTTCTTCTCGGTCAGGTGGATGGTCTTGACACCCATCGCGCCGCGGCCCTTGACCGGGTACTCCGAGACCAGAGTGCGCTTGCCGTAGCCGTTCTCGGTGATCACGAGCAGCTCGGTGTCATCGCGCGCGATGTCCATGGCCAGCACGCAGTTGTCCCCGCGTGCGACGTTCATTCCTCGCACCCCGGCGGTGTCGCGCCCCATCGGCCGCGCCCCGTCCTCGTTGAACCTGGCGGCCTGCCCCGACCGCGAGATCATGATGACGTCGTCCTCACCATCGGTGCGGCGGACGGCGACCAGCTCGTCGCTGTCGCGGATCTTGATCGCGATGATGCCGTCGGCCTTGATCGGCGTGTTGTAGGCCAGAAACTCGGTCTTCTTGATCTGGCCCTCCTTCGTGGCGAACACCAGGTACTTGCCCTCGGTGAAGTCACGGGTGGAGAGCACGGCGCGTACGAACTCGCCGTCGCGCAGGGGCAGAACGTTGACCAGTGCCCGGCCCTTGGCGGTGCGCGAGGCCTCGGGAAGCTCGTAGACCTTCTGCCGGTAGACCTTCCCGCGGTTGGTGAAGAACAGGAGATAGTCGTGGGTCGAGCACACGAAGAGGTGCTCGATGTAGTCGTCGTCCTTCATGTTCATCCCGGACACCCCGACACCCCCGCGCCGCTGCGTGCGGTAGGTGGCCAGCGGCAGCGACTTGATGTAGCCCGACCGCGTGATGGCGATCACCATCTGCTGGTCGGCGATCAGGTCCTCGATGTCGATGTCGTCCTCGGAATGGGTGATCTCCGTACGACGCTCGTCGCCATAGGCGTGGCGGATCTCCAGCAGCTCCTCCTTGACGATGTCGCGCACGCGCTGCTCGTCGCCCAGGATGGCGCGCAGCTCGCGGATGCGCTCGACCACCTCGGCGTGCTCGGCGCGCAGCTTGTCGGCCTCGAGGGCGGTGAGCCGCTGAAGGCGCAGATCGAGGATCGCCTGGGCCTGGATGCGGGTGAGGTCGAAACGCTCCATCAGGCCGTCGCGCGCGGTGTCGGGATCGGCGGAGCCGCGGATCAGCCGGATCACGGCGTCGATGTCCGTGATCGCGATCAGCAGCCCCTCGAGGATGTGCAGCCTGGCCTCACGCTGGCGCAGCTCGTGCTTGGTGCGCCGCACCACCACCTCGCGCTGGTGCTGCACGTACTCGCCGATCAACTCCCGCAGCGATAGGACCTTCGGGACGCCGTCAACCAGCGCAACAGTGTTCACGCCGAACGTGCTCTGCAGCGGCGTGAACTTGAACAGGTTGTTGAGCACCACCTTCGGGATCGCGTCGCGCTTGAGCTCGATCACGAGCCTGATGCCGTTCTTGCCCGACTCGTCGCGCAGATCGGAGATGTGCGGGATGCGGCCGTTCTGCACCACCTCGGCGATCTTCTTGATCAAGCCCGAGCCGTCGTTGCGCCCATCGCCCTTGGACACCTGGTAGGGCAGCTCGGTGACGATGATCGCCTCCTTGCCGCGACCGATGTCCTCCGTGTGCGCGCGTCCTTGGACCACCACCCGGCCGCGGCCGGTGTCATAGGCGTCCTTGATCCCCTGCCAGCCCTTGATCACGCCGCCCGTCGGGAAGTCGGGGCCCTTGATGTGCTTCATCAGGCCGGCCACGTCGATCGTCGGGTCGTCGATGTAGGCGACCACGCCGTCGATCACCTCGCGCAGGTTGTGCGGCGGGATGTTGGTGGCCATGCCGACGGCGATGCCGGCGGAGCCGTTGACCAGCAGGTTCGGGTAGCGCGACGGAAGGACCGAGGGCTCGAGCCGGGCGTCGTCGTAGGTGGGCGTGAAGTCGACGGTGTCCGCGTCGATGTCGCGGAGCATCTCGGTGGCCAGGCGCGCGAGGCGGGCTTCGGTGTTGTGGCTGATGAACCCGTTCGTGATGAAGGAGTGGTCGTCCGTGGCGACCCTTAGGGAGTAGACGGGCTGATCGCCTGCCGGCGTAACCGACTCGACCTCGGCGTACAGGTAGTCGCTCGTCATGAGCGGCTCGATCACGTCGCGCACCTCCTGCGACGCGATCCGGTCGAGGACAGCGGTACCCGATTGCTCCCACCGCTCAATCCGGTC
>JACCUE010000251.1 GCA_013812005.1 Thermoleophilaceae bacterium | reverse complement strand
GAACTTCTCGTCGCTGCCGAAGAAGGCCCCCTGGAAGCCGAAGAACATCACCACGTTGACCGCGATCAGCGCAACCGTGAGAATCGGGAAGCGGCGGGTGGGGATGTCGTCCTTCAGAGGGAACACTGCCGAGGCCGCTGATCATGGACTACCGGGCGGCGGCCCTGCTGAGGGTCTGCTCGGCGTGGTAGCTCGAGCGCACCAGCGGCCCTGCCGCCACGGAGTGAAAGCCCATGGCGTAGGCCTCGCTCTCCAGCTCCTCGAACTCGTCCGGGTGCCAGTAGCGCACGACGGGCAGATGGTCGCGGGTTGGCCGCAGGTACTGCCCCACGGTGAGCACCTGCACCTCATGCTCGCGCAGCACGGCGAAGGTCTCGAGCAGCTCCTCCTTGGTCTCGCCCAGGCCGGTCATCACGCCCGACTTGGTGACCACCTCGTTGCCGCCCATCTCCTTTGCGGTGCGCAGCACGCGGCAGGAGCGCAGAAACTGCGAGCCCCGCCGGGCCAGCGGGTAGAGCCTCGGCACCGTTTCGACGTTGTGGTTGAAGACGTCCGGGCGCTCGGCGATCACCCGCGCGAGGGGCATCTCCTCCCCGCGGAAGTCTGGGGTCAGCACCTCGACCTTCGTGTGAGGCGAGAAGCGCCGGATCGAGCGGATCACGCCGACGAACGCACCCGCGCCCAGGTCTGGGAGGTCGTCGCGGTCGACGCTGGTGATCACCGCGTGACGGAGCCCCATCTTCTTCACCGACTGCGCCACCCGCAGCGGCTCAAGCGGGTCGTCGTGGGTCGGCTTGCCCGTCTTCACGTTGCAGAAGCCACACCGGCGGGTGCAGGTGTCGCCGAGGATCATGAACGTCGCCGTGCCGCGCTCCCAGCAGTCGCCGATGTTGGGACAGGCCGCTTCCTGGCAGACGGTGTGCAGGGACTCGTCGTCCACCATGTGGCGCAACTCGCGATAGCGGGCGCTTCCGGGCGCGGGCACCTTGAACCACGCCGGCTTGCGCTCGCCGAAGGGCACCACGTCGCCCATGTCGAGCACCCGTGCGCCCCCGGGGGCCGAGCGCGACCGCGTGCGGTGCTCCCGAGGCGCCTGGCCCGTACTGTTGTCGAGGCGGGGCGCAGGCACGCCTCTGAGGGTACCGGGGCCGCACCGCGGCGCCGTCCTGCGCGGGGCGGGGCTGCTCGCCTGATCTCACGGCCGCGGCCGACGGCTCTCCCTGGGAGTGATATCACCGCCCGGCGCGTGAGCGCCGCCCGCCGGCGGCGCATCATCGACTCGACCCGGGGCCTGGGGGGGCAGGTGGATCGCCTGCTCGCGCAAGAGCGCGACCGGGTGTGATCGCCTACCTGGACTCGTCGGTCCTCGCGCGCGCGTATCTCGCCAACGAGGACGGACATGAGCAGGCCATCGCGCTGCTGGACGATCCGGAGATCGCTGCGGTCACCGGCACATGGACGAGGATCGAGGTGTCGGGGGCGCTGCTCCGCGCGCCCGGTCGGGCCGCGCCGACGCTGACGGGTTGCTGGCCCTGCTCGATGCAGACCTCGCCGACGAGGGATCCGTCACCGTGCTCCGCCCTCAGCAGGGCCATGTCGAGGAGACCGCGCTCAGGTTGGTGCGCGAGCACGCGCTACGCGCGATGGACGCCTGGCATCTCTCCGTCGCGTCGCTGACGATCCCCGGCCTCGCCGAACCCGGCGAGGAGATCGGCTTCGCTTCCCGCGACGAAGCCCAAGCCGCCGTCGCCGTGGTGCTGGGTTTCGAGCGGATCTGACAGACCACGCCGGGCATCCTGCGCGGGTAGAGCGTGTGCGGTGCTCGCGCGGCGCCTCGCTATGCCGGCACCAGTCGGTCCGGCGCCTTTGGAGGAGGAGCGCAGCCGGAACGCTGTTCCGGCGAGCACCGGATCATTTCCTCTCTCAGCCGCGCCTCGGACACGAGCCGCTGCCGGCGGCCGAAGGCCTGCGCGAAGCGCCATGCCGCGCGCTTGCGAAAGCACGGCATCGAGCCGGTGCGCCCGGTCTCTTTGAGCACGGAGGTCATGCGCACGTGGTCGAGCCCGCAGGGCCGGATCCACTCGAAGGGCTGAAGGTCGCCGTCGACGTTGACCGCGAAGCCGTGCGTGGTCACGCCGCGGGAGACGTGTACCCCGATGGAGCCGATCTTGGCCTCGCCGGCCCAGACGCCGGTGAGGCCGTCGCGGACCTCGGCCTCGATGCCCTCGTCGGCGAGCGCACGCACGATCGCCGACTCCATCGTGTGCACGTAGGCGTGCACCTCCCGCACGCGCATGATCGGGTAGCCCACGAGCTGCCCGGGGCTGTGGTAGGTCACGCGGCCACCGCGGTCGGAGTCGGCCACGTCGATGCCCTGCGAGCGGTACCAGGACTCGCCCATGGGCAGGTCGGCCACGTCCGTGCGCCGGCCACGCGTGAGGACGGGGTGGTGCTCGAGCAACAGCAGCACGTCGGGGATGACATCGGCCTGACGGGCGTCGCGCAGCTCGACCTGCAGGGCTAGGGCATCGCGATAGGGCACCATGCCCAGGTTGACCACCCAAAGCTCCGGCGCAGGGTTGTCGACGCGGGGCGCAGGCACGCCTCTGAGGGTACCGGGGCCGCACCGCTGCCCGTGAGCGCCCGCAGCGCGAGCCGACCCCGGCTCTGGACCACCTCGAGCAACTCCACGTGGTTGCGGCCGCGGCGCAGCGATCGCTCGGGCACGACCATCGAGAAGGTCTCCCGGGTGTCGGAGCCGCGCAGGTGGAAGGTGCGCCCGGTGGCCTGGATGCGACCGTTCACCACGGCCACCACCTCGCGGGTCGTACCGGGGGCGCCGCCGAAGACCCAGCCCGCCACCTGGACGGGCACGGCCTTGGCCTGTGGCCTGACCCCGCGCCACCGCTCGGGTTCGGCGAACGCCGCCACGACATGGGGGCGGCGGCGGGACAGCCCCGAGGCGCGCAGCCCCAGCAGCCACCCCTTCGGGCCGCTGCGGTAGAGCGAGGCGAACGGGTCTCCGTAGCGCCGCATGCTCGACACTCCCGTGCCGAACACACGCGCGCGGCGGGCGATCACCAGCCGCCGGCGACGCTCCAGCTCGACCAGGCCGAGCCGGATGAAGCCGTCGAGCTCGCGCCGGGCGATGCGCATCCGGCGCCGGGCGCGCGCCTCGGGTGAGAAGCCCGACACGCCCTCGACCTCCCACCCGGGCGCCAGGCCGAGTACGTCCGCCACCGTCGGCACCAGGTCGACCGTGGCCACGTGCGCGCCGTTCACCCGCCCCCGACGCTGCCCGGGGGCCTTCACGAAGAAAGGCACGGGCGCCACCTCGTCGACGTTGCGCGCGCTCACCTGGCGCCGGTCGCTCACGCCGACGTCGAAGGCGATCCCGTGGTCGGCGGTCAGCGCGATCAGCGAGCGGTCGTAGATCCCGTGGCGCTTCATCCTCCGGATCAGCCGCCCCAGCTGGCGGTCCACATAGCCGAGCTGCAGGATCATGCGCTGCTCGTTGTGCAGGGTGAGCCCGCGGTCGTGGAAGCCGTCCGGGCTGAACAGGCTGCCGATCGCCGGATCGATGTGGCGGCCCGAGGGCAAGTAGATCCAGGGCCCGTGCGGTAGCAGCAGGTGCTTGAAGTAAAAGGCCGGGCGCGCCCGCCGGCGGATGGCCCGCATCCAATCCTCGAGGCGTTCCTCGCGGCCGTTCTCAGCCAGGTTGGCGATGATCCCCAACCGCTTCTGGGCGGCGCCCGGGCAGTAGCGCGGCGGGCAGATGTCCGTGGCCTCCTCGCCCGAGAACACCTCGTAGCCGCGCCCGCCGAACAGGGTGAAGACCGACGCGGGATGGCCGGCCGCCGTCGCCCGCTCGTCGGTGCGCGGATAGCGCCCGTCGAGAATGGGCGGGAAGGCCTTGGGCGTGCTGTCGTGCACGGCGGTGGCGCTCGGCCACCAGGTGGCGTCCCCCGCGAAGCGGGCGAGGTTGGGAAACCGCGCCGCGTCGATGCTCCCGCCAGGGGCGCGGACGGCGTCGATCGGGAACTCGTCGAAGCCGATCAGCACGACCGGCGGGCGGGAGTCCGGGTCGCGGGCCGGCTCGGCGCCCGCGCCCCCCACCGTCCCACCGGCGAGCAGCACTCCCATGACTGCGGCGACTGTGGGAACGCGGCGCTTCATACCCCGATGACCCTAGATCAGCCGCTCCAGCCGCTCCAGCCGCTCCAGCCGCTCCAGCCGCTCCGGGGGCCCGTAGCTCGCCCAAGATCGGCGCACTACGCTGCCGGACGTGAGCGGCGAGCGCTTCTGGACCAGCCGCATCCTCTGGCGCCTGCGCGGCGCCAGCGTCTGGCCGGTCTTCGTGATCACCACCCTGCTCGACGGCCTGATCCTCGACATGCTGCCTCCCGTGGCCACCACCGGCCTCAACTACCTCGAGGGCGTGCTGATCGCGACGTTCGGCAACCTGTTCCTGGTCGGGGCCCTGGCTCCCTTTCTCACCAAGCGCCTGGCGCAACGCCGACAGGTCGCCCCTGCCGGAGGCGCAGCCCCAGAGGTCGAGGTCGAGCTGCTGCGCGACCGCGTGGGCAGTGCGCTGCTGGCGGCCGGTGTCGTGGCCTCGCTCGCGTCCGGGCTCGCCAACCGGCCGCTGATCGTCTCGGAGACGGAGGCAAGCGAGGAGAACGCGCGGGTGGTGCAGGACTTCGTGAACCGCTCGGGTGACGAGGAGCTGCGCCGCAACATCGAGACCGCGAACACGATCCGGCTCGGGGAGGGCTACTTCCGGACCTGCATCGCCCGCGACGACCGCGACCGGTTCGTGTGCCTGCTGGTGGACACCGAGCGAGAGCCCGTCGACGTGCGACGCGATCCCAGCGCCGTGCCGAACAACCTGGTGCGCGGCCGCGACTGACCTCCATGGCGCGACACGTGGCCGGGGTCAGGCGTCGCCGATGAGGCGCAGACGTAGCCCGCCCAGCACCTCGAAGACCTCGACCCGGTTGCGCCCGGGCTTCAGCGACACCTCGGGCACGTTGACGGCGAAGCTCTCCTGCCTGCTCCCGCGTAGGTAGAAGGTTCGGCTCACCGCCTCGATGCGGCCGTTCACCGCCACGGCGATGTCGCGTCGGTCGCCGGCATCCCCGCCGGTCACCGGCCCCGCCACCTGGGTGGGCAGCAGGACGGAGCGCTTGCGCACGGCGCGCACCGCGCGGGCGCCGGCGATCGTGGCGCGCACCTTCCCGGCTCGCTTGGGCGCCGGCTCGGCGACCGCCCGGCCCAGCAGCTTGCGGTTGGGGCCCACCCCGGTGTACAGAGAGGCCCAGTCTCCCGAGCCGAAGCGCTTCAGCCGGTCGAGCAGAAGGGCGCGCCGCCGCCGCTCGAGGACCTTGGCCGGCACCTTGATGTCGGCGCCGAAGTCCCGGCGGACCATCACCAGCGACCGCCGGCGGCGCACCGTCTCCGAGAACGCCGACCGGCCGTCGGCGCGGTAGGGCATCCGCAGTCCCAGGACGTCCGCGATCGTGGGCACCACGTCGGTGGTGCGCACGTAGGAGCGGACGATGCGCCCGCGGCTCTGGCCCGGTGCCTTGATGAACAGCGGCACCGGCGCCACCTCGTCCACGTTCTCCTCAGAGGCCACACGGCGGTTGTCCACGCCGACCTGGGAGGAGAGGCCATGGTCGGCGGTGATCACGATCAGCGACTCGTCGAGGATGCCTTGCTTCTCCATGCCGTCGAGCATCCGGCCGATCTCGTGGTCCACGAAGCCGATCTGAAGCAGGATGCGCTGCTGGTTGTAGTTCGTGACGTGACGGTCGTAGAAGCCCGGCACGCTCTCCGAGTCCGGCAGCGGATCGGCGCCCGCCCGCGCCGCCTTGCCGGACGGGAGGTAGAGGTGCGGTCCGTGCGGAAGCAGGGCGTGCTTGAAGTAGAACGAGGGGCGGCCGGGCCTGATCGCTCGGAAGAAGCGCCTCAGGCGCTCGGGGCGGCCGGCGTTGAGCAGCGACAGGATGTTCGGCCCCTTCGCCTCCGCGCCGGGGCACCAACGCGGCGGGCACACTGCCGTGGCCTCCTCCGAGCTGACGATGCGGTACCCACGGGGGCCGAAAAGGTCGAACACGGTCCGGGGGTGGCCCTCGAAGGTTCCTGGCACGCCTTGCTCCGGGGTCTTGCCGTCGAGGATCGCGGGGACGGACTTGGTGGTCGAGTCGTAGACGGTGTGGGCGTTGGGAAACCAGGTGCCGGTGCCGGCGAGCCTCGCGAAGTTCGGATAACGCCCGGCATCGATGCGGCCGTCGGGGCCGAGCAGGGCGTCGGTGGGGAACTCGTCGAGCACGATCATCACCACCGGCGGCTTCGCGCCGTC
>JACCUE010000239.1 GCA_013812005.1 Thermoleophilaceae bacterium | reverse complement strand
GACCGGCCCGGTCGGCCTCCGCAGGGGCGCGGGCGCGGTTGGTGGAACCGGTAGGCCTGCCCCTATAGAGCGAGCTCGCCGGCGGCCTCGTCAGAGGCATCGGCCCGAGCCTGCTGGCGGCTGGGCGAGCGCTTGCCCCAGCCGGCCTTTTGCGCGTAGCCGAGCAGCTTGGGCAGATATTCGCTCCCCTCGGGAACGCGGCTCCCGTCGGCGACGAGTCCGCGCGCGCGCTCGTCGCCGAAGCGCATTCGCACGTTGAAGTAGGCCGCATAGGCGGCGGCGGGGTGGTCCCCGGCGACGGCATCTGGATCTGTGAACCGCGGCGCAGGCCGATCCAGGGTATGTGTGGTCTGATCGATGAGCTCGGCGACCGACATGGCGCGCTCCCCGGCCACGGCGTGGTAGGTGCCGTTCGCTTCTCGGTCGAATGTCGCCCGGTCGATGACGGCGGCCACGTGATCGACCGGCACCATGTCGATCACCCCCTCGGGATGCGCGGGCACCTCGTCGAAGAGCCCGCGGGCAAAGGCCTGCAGCGGCCAGTAGATCACGTTGAAGGATGAGGTCCAGCCGCTGTCGGACTCGCCCACGATGATGCTCGGGCGCACGACGACCGCGGGGAGGTGCTCAGCCTCGGCGATCGCTCGCTCGGCCTCCCACTTCGTCTGCTCGTAGGTGTTGCGAAAGCCTTCGCCGGCGCCGTCCTCGTCCTCCGCGAAACGGCCGGACACGTCCCCGCAGACATAGGCCGTGGACACGTGCACGAGCCGCTCCAGGCCATCGATCTCCGCTGCGAGCTCGAGCACGCGGCGGGTCCCTTCGAGATTGATCGCCCTGGCCTCCTCGAGCGGCAGCGTGAACTCGACCGACGCGGCGCAGTGCACCACGCGGTCGACGTCGGCGGCGATCGATCGCCGGTCGGACTCCGACAGGCCGAGGCCCGGGCTCTGGAGGTCGGCGCACACCGCCCGCAGCCGACTCGCCGAGGCCGGAGGATCGTCGTAGAGGCCGGCGAGCACCCGCGTGAGGCGCTCGTCGGCCTCCGCGGCGTCCCGGGCACGCACCGCGAGGCGGATCTCGGGCCCCTCGTCGGCGTCGAGCCAGCGCGCGATCTGCGCCATCCCGAGAAAGCCCGTTCCGCCGGTGAGGAAGATCGTGTCGCTCACGCGAGCGCCGCTTCCATGGCGTGGGAGCGCGCGCAGGTCATGCGGATAGCTCCTCGGCCCGGACCACGGCCTGCACCTTCACCCTGGCCACGAGCTCGTCATTCTGATTGAGCACCCGCCAGTCCCAACCCTCGAGCCCGCTCCCCTCGTCGGGACGGGCAAGCTTGGCGTCGACGCGGATGGTGTCCCCGATCCGCACGGGCCGCTTGAAGACGGCATCCTCGATCCGGCGCAGCGCGACCACGCGCTCGGGGTCGATCGGGGCGAGCCCGACGGCGTAGGAGAGCACGAGCATGCCGTGCGCGACCCGTTCGCCGAACGGGCTCTCGGCCGCCCACTGCGCGTCGCTGTGCTGGGGATGGTGGTCGCCTGTCAGAGCGGAGAATCCTACGACGTCGGCCTCGGTGATGGTGCGTCCGCGGGTGATCATGATCGCTCCAGCGTGGCGAGCGCCCAGGCGAGGCGGTCGCGCGTCTCGGCGGGCTCCACCAGCTCGTCGATGGAGCCGTTGCGGGCCGCGACGGCGGCCGTCGAGTGCCGCGCGGCGTACTCGGTCGCGAGCCGCTCGCGCTCGGCCTCCGGATCGTCGGCGTTCGCGATCTGCTCGCGGTGGATGAAGGTCACGGCCTGCGACGGGCCGACCACGCCGATCTCGGCGTTCGACCACGCGAGCACGAGGTCGGCGCCGAGGTCCTTGGAGTTCATCGTGATGTACCCGCCGCCGAAGCCCTTGCGCAGCACCAGCGTGATCTTCGGGACGGTGGCCGCGGCGAAGGCACGCAGCAGGCCCGCGCCGTGGCGGATCACCCCCGCTTCCTCCTGCTTGGTGCCGGGCAGGAATCCCGGCGTGTCGACGAGCACGACCAGCGGGATCCCATAGGTGTCGCAGTGGCGCACGAAGCGGGCGGCCTTCTCGGAGGCGGCCGAATCGATCACGCCGCCGAGGTATCGCGGCTGGTTGGCCACGAAGCCGACGGGGCGGCCGTCGATCCGCGCGAAACCCGTGACCATGTTCCGCGCCCAGCCGGCCGAGAGCTCGAGCAGGCGCGACCCGTCCGCGATGCAGCGGATCACGTCGCGAACGTCGTACACCTTCCGCGCCTGGTCGGGCACGCAGGCGGAGGGGTCCGTGCCGCTCGCCGGCTCGGACTTCTCGAGCTGCGATCGGGGGGCGCTCCCGTTGGCCAGCGCGGCCGTCCTCTGGGGCAGGTAGCCGAGCAGCTCTCGAGCCAGCCCGACGGCGGCGGCGTCGTCGGGGGCGACGAGCTGGCAGACGCCGTTGGCCGAGTGCACCCGCGGCCCGCCGAGCTCTTCCTTGGAGACGTCCTCCCCCATCACCTCCCTCACGACCCCGGGCCCGGTGAGAAACATGCTGGCCCGCTCGGTCATGATGATCACGTCGGTCAGCGCAGGGGAATAGGAGCCCCCGCCCGCCGACGTGCCGGTGATCACGGTGATCTGCGGGACACGCTTCGAGAGCCGGACGTTCTCCAGGAAGATGCGACCGTACCCGCCGAGGGCGGCCGTGCCTTCGTCCATGCGCGCACCCGCCGATTCGACGAAGGCGACGACGGGAGCGCCCGCCCGGCCGGCCATGCTCAGGACGCGGACGATCGTGTCGGCCTGTGCCTCGCCGAGCGACCCGCCCATGAAGGCGGCGTCCTGGGC
>JACCUE010000222.1 GCA_013812005.1 Thermoleophilaceae bacterium | reverse complement strand
GCCAGCACCGGCTCGACGCGCGGGAGCACGAGCAGGTCATCCATCGCTCCGTCACCCCTGATCTCACGCACCGCCAGCCGCAGCGGATCGCGGATCACGAGGACGCCGGGCTCGAGCACACGCCTTCCACGGCGCGCGAAGCGCACGTTCAGGCGCACGCGGCGGGGCGCGCCGAAGCCCAGGACGATCGGCTCGGCCAGCAACGGGTCGGCCAGCTCACCCCCCGGCGGAGGCACGACCCCGCCGCGCAGCTCGAGCCGCAGCGGATAGGGCTGCTCCTCCTCGACCGTGTGGGGGCCGGGAGTCCGGGCGATCGCCGCCCCGAAAGCCGCCAGTGAGACCCAGAGGGCCGATCCGAGCGCGATCACCGCCAGTGCCACGCCTGGCACGTAGAGCGACGCCGTGTCAAAGGTCGCGGCGGCGGCCACGAAGATAGCTCCGAGAGCGGCAGCACCAGCCGCCCGGCTCATGCTGGGAAAGGGGCCAGGGAGCCCGCAGCGCTCACAGCGCCGGAACCCTCTCCAGCGCGTCGCCGACCACTGCGGAGCGGTCGTCCCCGGCCGCCTCGGGCGCCAGCAGCAGCCGATGGGTGAGCACGGCGGGGGCGAGCGTCTTCACGTCGTCCGGAAGAGCGTGGTCGCGCCCGTCGAGCGCGGCCAGGGCCTTGGCGGCACGGAAGAGCATCAGGCCGGCCCGGGGACTCGCGCCCAGCTCAACACGGGGGTCCGCCCGCGTGAACTCCATGAGGGAGACGATGTAGCGCCGCAGCGCCTCACTGCCGTGGACCGAGGCCACGGCAGCCTGGGCGGCCAGCATCTCCCCAACGCCGGTCACCGGACCGAGGTCCTGCACCCGGTCGCGGTCGGAGTGCGCAGCCAGCATGTCCTGCTCGTCCTCCATCGACGGGTAGCCCAGCGAGACCCTCACCATGAAGCGGTCGAGCTGCGCCTCGGGCAGCGGGTAGGTGCCCTCGTACTCGATCGGGTTCTGGGTGGCGAGCACGATGAACGGCCGCGCCAGGTCGTGCGTGTGCTTGTCGACGGTCACGTGGCGCTCCTGCATGCACTCGAGCAGCCCCGACTGCGTCTTGGGCGACGCCCGGTTGATCTCGTCCACCAGCACGACGTTGGCGAACACGGGACCGGGACGGAACTCGAAGCGGCCCTCGCGCTGGTTGAAGATGTTGGTGCCCACCACGTCGGCCGGCAGCAGGTCCGCCGTGCACTGCACCCTGGCGAACTCGGCGTCGATCGAGCGGGCCAGCGCCCGGGCGAGCGCCGTCTTGCCCACGCCGGGGTTGTCCTCGATCAGCACGTGGCCCTCGGCGAGGAGGGCGACGAGCAGGTCGCGCACCACCCCCTCGGGCGCCTTCACCGCCGCGGCCACGTTGGCCCGCAGCCGGGTGGCCAGCTCGGCTACCGCCGGCGGGTCGAGCTCGGGTGCGGTAGCCATCGCGCCCGATGGTAGGGGACGTCGCCCCTCGCCCCGGCGGGTCGCCGGCTCGGGGCCGGATCAGGTTGGCGCAGCGGGATCAGGCTCGCCGACGAGCGTGCGCACCGCCAGCTCCGGATCGGCGGCGCGCATCACGGTCTCGCCCACCAGCACGGCATCGACGCCCACCCGCTCCAGCTCCTCGATCTGCTCCCGATGGACGATCCCGGACTCGGAGACCACGGTCTTCCCGGCGGGCACGTCCGCCAGCAGATCGTAGGTGCGCGTGATGTCGACGGTGAAGTCCTCGAGATCGCGGTTGTTGATGCCGATCACGTCGGCGTCTATCCCCAGCGCCAGGTCGAGCTCGTCGTCGTCGGAGACCTCCACCACGGCGTCGAGATCGAGGTCGCCCGCAAGCGAGTACAGCGACGCGAGATCCTTCGCGTCCATCGCTCCGACCACGAGCAGCACCGCGTCGGCGCCCGCCGCCTTGGCCTCGAACAGCATGTACGGGTCCACCGCGAAGTCCTTGCGCAGGATCGGCAGCTCGGTGGCCGAGCGCGCCTCGCGGAGATCGTCGAGAGAGCCGCCGAAGTGCTCTTCCTCGGTGAGGATGGAGAGGGCCGCGGCGCCGCCGCGGGCGTAGGCCTGCACCAGCTCGGCGCAGCTGCCCGCGGGGCGGATCGCCCCGGCGGAGGGAGACCGGCGCTTGTGCTCGGCGATCAGCGAGGTGCCGGGGCGCGCGAGCGCCTCGGCGAACGGCCGGCCCTCGCTGCCCCTTTGCGCAGCGGCGCGTTCGACGTCGGCGAGCGGGACCTCCGCGGCGCGGCGGGCCAGGGACTGACGGGTGGCCGCGACAAGGCCCTCGAGCCGCGGGTTCATGGAGAGCCTCCGGTGTCTCGCGTGCGCGACACGAACCGCTCGAGCACGTCGCGCGCAGCGCCCGAGTCGATCGCCTCCTCGGCCGCGCGCACCCCCTGCTCGATCGAGTCCGCGCGCCCGGCCACGTAGATCGCGGCTCCGGCGTTGAGCACCGTCAGGTCGCGCTCGGGCCCCGGTCCTCCATCGAACACGCGGCGGGCCACCCCGGCGTTCTTCTCGGGGGTGCCGGCCGCCACCGCGTCCTGTGGGGCGGGGGTCAGGCCGACCGACTCGGGCGTTACCCGGTGGGCCTCGATCCGGCCGTCAAGCAGCTCCACCACGCGCGTCGGGGCGGAGATGCTCAGCTCGTCGAGCCCGTCGTCGCTGGCCACCACGAGCGCATGGTCGCAGCCCAGCTCGCCGAGGGCGCCCGCCACGATGTCGAGGAAGCGGCCGTCGGAGACGCCGATCAGCTGCCGGGTGGCACCGGCCGGGTTGGTCAGAGGTCCCAGGAAGTTGAAGATCGTACGCACCGCCAGCTCCTTTCGCACGCCCACGACGTGCTTCATGGCCGGATGGTGGTGCGGTGCGAACATGAATCCGAACCCCACCTCGTCGATGCAGCGGGCCACGTCCTCGGGTTCGAGGTCGATGCGCGCACCCAGCGCCTCCAGCACGTCCGCCGACCCGGACTGGCCGGTGGCCGAGCGGTTGCCGTGCTTGGCCACCCGGCAGCCTGCCCCGGCGGCGACGAACGCCGCGGTGGTGGACACGTTGAACGTGGGCCGTCCTCCCCCGGTTCCCGCAGTGTCGACCAGAGGCGAAAGAGGGAGGAGCGCAGCGGGAACGTCGTTCCCGCGAGCACCGGACCTTTCTCCTTTCGGCTCGACTTTGACGGCCAGCTCGCGCATCGCGCGGGCCATGCCGGCGATCTCCGCCACCGTCTCGCCCTTCGTGCGAAACGCGATCAGCAGGCCGGCGGTCTGCGCCTCCGACGCCCTGCCCTCCATCACCTCGCGCAACACCGCGGTGGCCTCATCGGCGGTCAGGGCCTCGCTGCGGCAGAGCCGGTCGATTGTCTCGGTGAGGATCGGGTTGGGCATCAGAGGGAGAGAAAGTTGCGAAGTAGCTGCTTGCCGGCGCCCGTGAGCACCGACTCCGGATGAAACTGCACCCCTTCGGCCGGGAGCTCGCGGTGGCGCATGGCCATCACCATGTCGTCGCAGTGCGCGGAGCGCTCGAGCTCGCCTGGCAGGTCGGGGTCCACGACCAGGGAGTGGTAGCGCCCCGCGACGAGCGGTGTCTGCACCCCCTCGAAGATGGTCCGCCCGTCGTGGGAGACGTCTGCCGTCTTGCCGTGCACCGGCTCGCCGCGCACCACCCGTCCGCCGAAGGCCTCGGCCATCGCCTGGTGGCCCAGGCAGACGCCCAGCACGCCCACGCGCGCCTCGGCGAAGCGCCGTATCGCCTCAACGGACACCCCCGCCTGCGCCGGCGTGCAGGGACCCGGTGACACGACCACCTTCGTCGGGCGCATCGCGATCAGCTCGTCGACCGTGGCGGCGTCGTTGCGCACGACCTCGGGCCCGGCGCCCAGCTCACCCAGGTACTGCACCAGGTTGAAGGTGAAGGAGTCGTAGTTGTCGATCACCAGGACGGACACGGTCAGGCCCAGTCGGGCTGCGCGCAGGCCAGCTCGATCGCGCCGAAGACCGCGCCGGCCTTGGCCTCGCTCTCGCGCACCTCGTACGAGGCCTCGGAATCCACCACGATGCCACCGCCGGCCTGCACGTGCACCCGGGCGTCCTTGACCACCGCCGAGCGGATGTAGATGCAGGTGTCGAGGTCGCCCGTATAGGACAGATAGCCCACCGCGCCCCCGTACGGGCCCCGGCGCACGGGCTCGAGCTCGTCGATGATCTGCATCGCCCGGATCTTGGGCGCGCCGGACAGGGTGCCCGCCGGCAGCGATGCCTGTAGGGCGTCCATCGCGGTCACGCCCTCTCGCAGCCGTCCCGACACCGAGGAGACGATGTGCAGCACGTGGGAGTAGGTCTCGACCACCATCAGCTCGTCGACGGACACCGACCCGTACTCGCAGACACGGCCGAGATCGTTGCGCGCCAGATCGACGAGCATCACGTGCTCGGCGCGCTCCTTCTCGTCGGCCAGCAGCTCCCTGCCGCGCTCGAGGTCCTCCTCGACCGTGCCGGCCCGCGGGCGGGTGCCGGCGATCGGCCGCTGCTCCGCGAGCCCGCCGGAGACCTTGATCAGGGCCTCCGGCGAGGCGCCGGCGATCTCGAAGTCCTCGAAGTCGAGGAAGTACATGTACGGGCTCGGGTTGATCGCGCGCAGACCGCGGTAGATCGAGAAGGCGTCGACCGGGCAGTCGGCGCTCCAGCGCTGGCTGGGCACCACCTGGTAGGCGTCGCCGGCGCGGATGTACTCCTTCACCCGCTCCACCGACTCCGCGTAGCCCTCGGAGCCCACGTTGCTCGTGAACGACGGAGCGTCGCGGGAGCCGGCCGCCTCGGCGCGCGGCACCGGCGCCGCCAGTCGCTCCCTCACGTCGGCGATCGCCGCCGCCGCCGCCGCGTACGCGCCGTCGGCGTCCTCGCCCGCGAACACGTTGGCCAGGATCGTCACCTCGTGTCGCAGATGGTCGAAGGCCACCAGCACGTCGCTCACCATCAACGCCATGTCGGGCGTGCCCACGGCGTCGGGGTTGCCCTCCCCCACCGTGGGCTCGGCGTAGCGGACCAGGTCGTAGCCGAACAGGCCGACCGCTCCCCCCGCAAACGGCGGCAGGCCGTCCAGCGGCGCCACCCGGTAGCGCTCGAGCTCGGCGGCCACCTCGGCATAGGGGTCCTCGAAGACGCGCTGCTCGCCCCCGACCGTGAGGGTGCCCTCGTCGAGTCGGATCACCGTGCGCGGGCGAAAGCCGAGAAACGACCAGCGCCCGAAGCGCTGCCCCTGCTCGGCGGACTCGAGCAGGAACGACGGCCCGTCGCCGCGCAGCTTGAGGTACGCCGACACCGGTGTCTCGCAGTCGTCGATGAAGGTGTGGCGCAGGGGGACGACGGTGTGCTCGCGCGCCAGGCCGAGCACCTCTTCGAGGCCGGGCTCGATGCGCAGCCCCGACGTGTGGGCGCCGACGGCCATCAGGCGGCCTCGGCGCCGGGGCTCACCGTGGAGAGCCCGGCCCGGCGCGCGGCATCGAGCTGGCGCCGGTCGTAGCTGACGAAGGCCCTGAGGGGCGCCACCTGAAGCGCCGTGGCCACATGTAACGCATCCAGAGCTCGAACCGACACGGGGTCCAAGTGTCCGGCCAGGGAGAAGACTGCGCCGTCCAGGGTAAAGAGGTCCATGACATCCAATAGCTCGGTCGCCTTGTCGAGCAGTCGCCCTCGGGACCACTCAACGGCCTCCGCCCGTCGGCGCACCGCACGCACCAGCTCGGCCTTCAACAGCTCCGACGAGGACATCGTCGCCATGGGCTCGAGGAAGGCCCGAAGCGTGGCGCTCTCGGGCTCGACCAGCACCAGCTTGACCGCGGCGGACGCGTCGAGATAGGCGCGCCTGGCCGCGGGGTCACCCGCCAGACTCGTCCTCCCACCATTCCTGGCTGACTTCCTCCAGCGCCTTCGAAGCCCCGTAGAGGTCCCCGCCGAGATCGATCGGGGGGCCCAGGTCTCGCAGGCGCCGGGTGGCCGGGGTGAGCTTTCCCTCCGCGATCAGCCGCTCGTAGGGATCCTCGTCCTCGGGCAAGGGCGCCAGGACCGCCACCGGCCGATTGCGATCCGTGACCACCAGCCGCTCGCCGCCCTTGACCCGACGCAGGTAGCGGCTGAGGTCGTGGCGCAGCTCCCGGATACCGACCGTCTTGCTCATGTACACAAATGTAACACTTCAGGCGCGTCGTCCGTTGAGGACCGCGTACGCGTCGCGGAGCCCGAGCCCCCGGGACGCCATCAGCACGGACAGGTGGTAGAGCAGGTCCGCCGCCTCCTGCGCCACCCGTTCGTCGGACTCCCCGGCCGCCGCACGGGTCACCTCCTCGGCCTCCTCGCGCACCTTCTCGCCGATGCGGGGCGGGTCGGCCAGCAGCTCGGCGGTGTAGCTGCCCGCGGTGTCACCGGCCGCGCGCCGCTCGGCGATCGTGCGCTCGAGCGCGGCCAGCGCCTCGCCCGCCACCGGCTCCGTCTGGCCGCGAAAGAAGCAGCTGCGCTCGCCGGTGTGGCAGGCCGGCCCGGCGGGGTCGACCAGCGCCACCAGCGCGTCCTCGTCGCAGTCGTAGCGCAGTGCGCGCAGGCGCATGGTGTTGCCCGAGGTCGCGCCCTTGCGCCACAGCTCGCCCCGCGACCGGCTCCAGAAGTGCACCTCGCCGGTCTCGCGGGTACGGGCAAGGGCCTCCTCGTTCATGTAGGCCAGGGTGAGCACCTCGCCGGTG
>JACCUE010000087.1 GCA_013812005.1 Thermoleophilaceae bacterium | reverse complement strand
CTGCACAGACGACCGCAATCGGCCCGGCCGCGCGGCCCGCGGGGACGCGGTCACGGCCCGCCGAGACGCCGGCGAGCGACTTCATGACCCGAGCAAGAAAACGGCAGCAGTCGCCAGGCGACTCCGGCCGACCCACAACAAGTCGCGGCGCGGCCGCGCGGAAGGAGTAGCGATGAACAAGAGCGAGAGCAACACGAACGAGGGGGTTCTGCCGCTGATCGCCAGCGCGGTCTTCCTGGTCTTCCTCCTGTACCTGGCCGTTGCGTGGCCGACGCTTGCCTGGTCGACCTTTCGCGCCGACCCGACGATCGTCAATCCCGGCGACGCCGTCGGCGGAGCGATCCGGTGGCTGACTCAGGGAGCCGACGGAGACCCTCGAGCGCTGAGAGCGTTCGCGACATACCGGGAGACGATGCCGCCGCCGAAGGCGTGGATCGCGCTCAACGCGCTCGGCCTCGCCGGCCTGCTGGCGCTCGGAGCGATCGCGTGGGCGCGCGTCGATCGCTGGCGCGGCTCGCGACCGGTCGCCCTTGCGTCGTGGAGCCCGCGCAACCGGGTCACCTCGCGCTCCTGGGCGAAGCCGCGCGACCTGGTGCACCTGCGGCTCCGCAAGAACAAACGGCACCGCCTGTCGACGGGCCTCACCCGCCTCGTCTCATTCAACCGTCGTGCGTCTGACCCGGCCGGTGGTGACAGCTGGCCGCTCGGCGAGCTGAGGGGCCGTGCGCTGCGGTCTTCGGGCGAGAGCCACCTGATGGCCGTCGCTCCGACCCGGTCCGGTAAGACGACGCGCGTGTTGGTGCCGGCGTTGCTCGACCACGACGGCCCGGCGGTCGTGCTGCTCAACAAAGACGAGGTCGTGCGCGAGACGCTCGGGACGCGCGTGCACTGCGGCCCGGTGTGGATCTACGCCCCGCTGTCCCCTGCCCCGGCGTGGGAGCAGGCCGGATGGACTCCGCTGCTCGGATGCGAGAACTGGGATCAGGCGCTGCGCATGGGCCGGTGGCTCTTCGACGCAGACCCGGGCGCTTCGGCGTCGTCGAACGACTCCGGCGGGGCGCGGTTCTACAACCGCGAGGCGGTCGCGGTGGCGCTGCCGCCGCTTCTGCACGCAGCGGCACTCGATGGGCGCAAGATGGCCGACATCCTCGGCTGGCTTCGTTCGGGGATCGACGGGCTCGATGAGCCACGAGCGATCCTTTCCGAGCGATCGGCCGACGCGGCGGCGAATGCCCTGGCCGGGATCCAGGCGCAGGACGAGCGGCCGCGGTCGTTGTTGCTGATGTCGGCCGCCCAGCTGATCGACGCCTACCGCCTCCCCTTGGTGCAGCGTTCTGACCACCCGGAGTTCCGGCCCGAGGAGCTGCTCGGCGGCGGAACGCTCTACATCGTCGCCCCCGACAGCGACCAGGAGCTGCTCGCCCCGATATTCGGTGGCCTGCTCGGCGCCGTCCTGCGCGTCTTCGAACAGCAGGCGGCAGGCCCGCGCAACCCCGATCGGCCACTGCTACGCATCTTCGCCGACGAGGCCGCGCACCTCGCGCCGCTGAGCAAGCTGCCCGCCTATCTGGCGGTGTCGGCCGGCTGGGGGGTGCGCTGGTGTCTGATCTATCAGAGCCTCGCCCAGCTCGAGCACCGCTATCCGGGCGAGGCCGACGCGGTGCTCGGCAACGTGCTCTGCAAGCTCTTCCTCGGACCGATCCAGGACGCCACCACCCGTGACTACCTGATCGATCTGCTCGACGAGGAGACCGTGACCGCCAGCTCGTGGCGCGCGGAGGCGCTCGGCGCGGCGGGCCCTAGGACCCGCCATGAGCGCCAGGCGGCGAAGGTGTCCGCGCAGCGGCTGATGCAGCTCGGCGAGGGGCAGGCGGTGATGGTGCACGGGCGCGACCTGCCGGCGGTCACCTACCTGCCGGCGTGCTGGGAGAAAGGCCGCGGGCGTTGATGACCGCGGCGAGCATCGCGGCCAGCTCGGCGCAGGGCTATGCCGACTATCTGGAGTCGCGCACGGCGGTGCCAGAGCGCGGCGGCTACTACCTCGGCGCCGATGGCGCGCCGGCCGAGTCAGCGGGACGGTGGCTGACTTCCCCGGCGGCGCTCGCGCGGGTGGGGATCGGGCCAGGCC
>JACCUE010000075.1 GCA_013812005.1 Thermoleophilaceae bacterium | reverse complement strand
CTCGGCGAGCGCGCGGTCGAAGGCGTCGATGCCCAGCCGCTCGGACTCGAGGGCGTCGAGCACGTGGAACTCGGGGTCGATGCCCGCCGCGAGCGCGTGGGTGCGCAGCACGCGTGAGCAGAAGCCGTGGATGGTGGAGATCCAGGCCGCCTCCGCGCGCCGGGCCTCGGCACGCGCGCCGAGCGCCATCAAGCGCGCACGCACGCGGGAGGTGAGCTGCGCCGCGGCCTTCTCGGTGAAGGTGATGGCGAGGATGGCGTCGACGGGAACGCCGTCGTCGAGCACCGCCCGCACGAAGCGCTCCACCAGCACCGACGTCTTGCCGGTGCCCGCGCCGGCGCTGACCAGCAGCGAGCCATGCCGCAGGTCGATCGCGCGCTGCTGCTCGGGGGTGAACTTCATGCCTCCACCCGGCAGATGGATGGGTGCGAGCAGCCGCCGCGGTAGGCGCAGCTGTCGGGGCAGGGCCCGATCCGACCTGTGCGCATGCGCTCCGCCGCGTCGACGATCGCTCCCTGTGCCCAGGCCGTGCTCTGCGCGAACTCGTGCTCGGGCTTGACGTCGTTCTTGTAGAAGTCGCTGCCCAGCTCGTCGAGCGCCTCCTCGGCCACCATCCCGCGCGGCCGGCGCTCGCTGCCCGACAGCGGCACGTACACGCCGCCGGCCGCCCGCAGCCCCAGCAGACGCTCCACGACCATCATGTAGAGCGCCGCCTGGAAGCGGTTCTTGGGCTCCCAGTCCGCCGCCTTGTAGGACTCGACCTTGCCGCTCTTGTAGTCGCGCACCAGCGCCCAGGAACCGTGCACGTCCACGCGGTCGATCACCCCGCGCACCCGCAGGCCACCCTCGATCTCCACCGCCGGGTGCTCGCAGTCGGCGAAGCCGAACCGCAGCTCCAGGTGCTCGGGCTCCAGCAGCCCGTCGCGACCCGACTCGTGGCGCAGGTAGCGCAGCAGGTCGAACTCGAGCCGGCGCACAGCGGCCCGGACGCGCACCTGGTCGGGCGACAGGCGAAACTCGCCCTGACACTCCCGGAGCGCCTCGACCAGGATCCGCTCGGCCTCGGGCAGGTTGTCGGGAGTCACGCGGCGCGAGCCCGTACGTTCGCGCACGCGCCGGTAGGTCAGCTCGAGCACCCGGTGGGCATAGGAGCCCCTCACCATCTGCTCGGGGTCGGGCTCGAGCTTCTCCGGGTCGAGCAGGTCCTCCACCAGCCACTTGACCGGGCAGCCGGCGAAGCGCTCGAGCGCCCCTGCCGAGACAACCTCCTTGCGCGCCACCTCGCGCAGCGCGGGCTCGGCGGTGAGGGCCGTGGCGGTGGCCGGGGCCCGCCGCGGCCCCGCTCGCGCCACCGCGCGCTCCCACTCGGCCGGGGTAGGGGCCTCGTCCAGTGGCCAGGTCACGTCGGCCAGGGAGCGCGTCCGCACGTGCTCGCCGAGGTCGGGCAGAGCCTCCCGCGCATCGTCCACGAAGAACGACGACGCCTGCGGATTGCCCTCCTCGTCGCAGTAACGCGTGCTGAGCACCAGCTCCCGCTCGGCACGCGACGCGCAGACATAGAACAGATACCGCTCGCGCTCGAGCTGGTCCTCACGCAGCGCCAAGCGCAATCCACTGGCCCGGGCGATGTCGCGCCGGTCGGCGTCGGACAGGAAGGCCTCGGGCGTGGCGCGGCGCGGGAACTCATCCTCCTGGAGGCCGCAGACGATCACCGCACAGAAGCGCCGTGCCCTGATCGAGAGAGGCGACGCCACCTGCACCCGGTCGGGCTGAGGCTCCTCCCCCACTCGTACCGGCAGCGCGGCCAGCGTGTCGTGCACCCGCTGGTGGTCCAGGCGCACCCGCGGGTCCGCGGTGATCACCGCGCGCAGCTCGACCAGGGCCTTTCGGGCCGCCACGAAGGCCCGGGCATCATCGAGCTCCGCGCCCCGCAACACGGGCGCCCTGCGCCGGTAGGGAGCGGCAAAGAGACGGCTCAGGCGCACATCGAGCTCGGTCAGGCACGCGGCCATGTCGCGCGCGCCGGCCAGGCGGTCGAGCTCCTCGAGAGGCCACCGGTTGGGCGTCGACTGCCAGATCACGCGGGCGGCTTGGGCCGTCGACGCGCCCGCCCGGCGCACCTCGGCTTCCAGACGGTCGGCCAGACGGGGCTCGGTCAGCAGCCCGGGAGTGCGCAGGTATGCCAGCAGGTCCTCCGCCGTGCCTTCGAGCAGCGCGCAGCGCAACAGGGCGAGGATCCCGTGGCCGAGCGCCGTGTGTGCCAGCGGCACGGAGCGGTCGATCGAGTAGGGGATCCCGTAGGAGCCGAACACCTGCTCGACCATCGAGGCGTAGCCCTGCGGCTCCCGGAACACCACCGCGATCTCGCCCGGCGGCGTGCCCTCGCGCAGCATGCGCAGGACCTCCGCCCCGCACAGCTCGACCTCGGCGCGCTCGCCGCCGGCGCGGTGCAGGCGGACCACCCCGCCGCTACGAGCACCGGACCGTGGACACCCGCCTTCCTCGAACAGGCTGCGCTCGAGGGCGTGCAGCGCCTTCCGTGAGCCGGGCGCATAGTGCTCCGACAGCGCGTCGAGGGACTCGACCACGGCGCCCCGTTCCTCCAGCTCCTGGCGGATCGTGGAGGTGGCCCGGAACGCCTCGCGGCCGGGCTCCCAGGGAAGCGACACGGTCACGTCGGCCCCGGAGTGCTCAGACAGCTCCTCCAGCGTGGCCAGCTCGGTGCGGGTGAAGTCGTCGAATCCGTAGACGAATACCGGCGTGGCGCCCCACCGCCGTGGCTCGCCACGCAGCGCTTCGAGCGATCGCCAGGCGTACAGCTCTTCGTCCTCGAGACCCGCGGCGTCGAGCCCTTCCCGATAGCGCCGGTAGACCTCGGCCACCTCCTCCGCGTAGGCCCGGCGGGGCCCATCCCCGGCCCAGTCGCGCAACGCCCGGGTGAGGCGGGCGGGCTCGACCATCGACCGCTCCAGCTCGGCGGTGAACCGCGCTGCCGCGCGGGCGAAGCCGGGACGCTGCGCCGAGGCGCTCAACACGTCGAGCCGGGCAGCCCGGACGGCCTCTTCGATGATCAGCATCCGCTGCAGCTCCGAGGCCCGCCTGGCGTGGTGGCCGGCACGTGCCGCGATCTGCCCGAACAGGGCGCCGAAGCGCAGGACGTCCACCCCGAACACCGCCCCCCGATCGGCCAGCTCCCTGCGGCTGTGATCGACATCCTCGAACGAAGGCACCACGAGGATCGGAGGCTGCGCTGCTCCCCGTTCGTCGAGGCGGTCGCGCAGCGGCCCGAGGACCGCGCCCGCCTTGGCGGCATTGGCCGGCCCGGTTACGAGTCTGAGCGGCACCGGCTACTTGTAGAGGGTGTCGGGGACGGTGTGCGGGGCCACGCCTTCAGGGTCGGGCTGTGGCGCCACTGCCTGACGCCGCGGGCGCGAGTCCCTTGCGGACGGCGTCGGCCAGCGCCTCGGCATAGCGTCCGGCCGGCAGCATCGGCGGCGCGTCCTGGAGCTCCCATCCTGCGCCCGGGCGCTGGACCCAGCGGGCGATCCGCACCCGCCCCCCGTCCAGCGGCTCGATCCGAAGCTCCTCGCGGAAGTCGCCCGTTCGTCCCCGGCTCACGCCCGCGGCGGTCGGTGAGGGACCAGGTGCGGCCTCCTGCGGCTCAGCCCGCAGCGCACCCGCCAGCGCCTCCGCGTCACGCGCCGCCAACACGCCCTCCGCCCCGGCCACCAGGCCGGCCAGGTCGTCCATGGCCAGCACAGGCGCCCGCGGGCGCACCTGAGAGCCAGACCACTCGGCCAGGCGCACCCCGCCCGGCACCCGCTCGAGGCGCACGGTATAGCGCACCCCGTCGGGACCCTCGAAAGGGCCTGCGCTCACGTGGGGACCGCTGAACACGCCGGCGGCCCTCTTCTCGGCGCTCGAGCGGCGCGCAGAGCCTCCGGTGGACGATGCCCGCCTGGCGGGGCGCCGGCCCTGATCGAGCACCGTGCCCTTCGAGCAGATCGGGCAGTCGGCCATGAAGCGGCTGTGTCGGCAGAAGAGGGACACCCGACGTCCAGCATAGGCCCTGCCGCGCCCCTGTCAGGATGCGACGGCCGTGGCCACCGCCATCGTCTCCGACCTGCACCTGGGCACCGTCTCCGGCGGCGATGTCACGCGCCGCCCCGAGATCCGGCAACGGCTTCTGGAGGCGCTCGCCGCCGCGGATCGGGTCGTGCTGCTCGGGGACGCGCTCGAGCTGCGCGAGCGTCCGTCGGCGGAGGTGCTGGAGCTGGCGCGCCCGCTGCTGGAAGGCCTTGGAGAGGTGACCGAGTCAAAGCAGCTGGTGATCGTGCCCGGCAACCATGACCACGAGCTCGTGGCGCCCGCACTCGAGGCGGCGCGGCTGGACGGAGCCACGACGCTGCCCGGAGAGGGGACCTTCGATCCCGCCCACGGCCCGCTGGCGGCCCGGGTGGCGGCGCTCATGCCCCGCACGGAGGTCGTGCTGGCCTATCCCGGCATACGCCTCCGGGAGGACGTGTACGCGACCCATGGCCACTACCTCGACTTGCACCTGACCGTGCCGCGGATGGAGTGCGTCCTGGCTTCGGCGATCGCCCGCTTCACCGGGGTGCGCATGTCCGAAGGTCCCGCGATCGACACCCACGAAGCGGCGCTCTCGCCGCTCTACGCCTTCGCCCACAGCGTGGTGCAGGGCTCGCCCGCCGGCGCGGTCACCAAGGGCGGCGACCTCTCGCGCAGCGTCTGGCAGCGGTCGAGCCCCGACGGTGGGCGAGATCTGGCCGGGCTGGCGCTGGGGAGGGTCGCGATCCCCGCCGCCGTGGCGGCGATCAACGCCGCCGGCCTCGGCCCCTTCCGGGCCGACATCTCGGGGATCGAGCTGCGCCGCGCGGGGCTACGCGCGATGGCGGCGGTCGTGGCTGCCACAGGCGTCCACGCAGACCACGTGATCTTCGGTCACACCCACCGCGCCGGACCGCTCGACGGCGACGTGGAGGGCTGGTGGCTGCCCGGCGGCACCCGCCTGACCAACACGGGCAGCTGGCTGTACGAAGCCGTGTTCGTGGACGGCAGCGGTCCCGAGAACCCCTACTGGCCGGGAACCGTCACGTGGCTGGGAGAGACGGGCCCGCCGGGGCAGGTCGGCGTCCTGGCGGACGTAGACCTGCCCTAGCGGTCGCCCCCCGGCGGCTCTAGTTAGAGCACTCCTCGAAGCCGTAGTCCTCGGCCTCCTGGCTCGCCTTCTCGAACGGATCGTCTTCGCTGAGCAGGATCATGGGATCGTCCTCGATCTTCTCCAGGCCCTCCTCGACCCCGTCGTAGATGCCGTTCAGGGTCTCCTCGTCGCCCTCGGGCGCAGGGAGGTCGCGCAGCTCCTCGAGCTGCCCCTCCGTGTTGGGCTTCAGCACGTCGTCGACGAGGGTCTTGAGCTGCTCCTCGGAGGGCTCCTCGTTGGCGCCGAGGTCCCCGAACATCTCCTCGACATCCTTCTCGCCCTCCGCCTGGGCCTTCTTGCAGATGGCATCGCCCTGCTTGATGTACTCGGCCTTGCTGAGGGGTTCCTCGTCGTCGCCGCCGCAGCCGGCGCCCGCGCCGGCAGCCAGCAGCGCGACTGCGATGGTGCATCCGTATCTCTTGAACATGGATCTCCTGAGTGGTTGGCAGAGTCGGGAGTGGGCGAGCGACCCTATGGCCTGGCTCAGATGACGGGGATTCAGCCGGCGCGTGCCGCCACGGCGTCGGTCTTCTCGGGGGCAGTCTCGTCCGCGGCCTGGCCGGCCGCCTGGCCGCCGTCGGAGTCGTCTCCGCCGCCCTGGTCGGAGGGCGGCTCCTTGGCCCACTCCTCGTCGAAGTCGACCTTCCACTTGCCTTCGGCGTCGGCGCGCGGCTCGATCTTGAGCTTGGCCCGGAAGTTGCGCCCAGAGCGTCCGCGGAAGCCGGTGACGGGCTTGGCGGTGCGCCCGATGGCGGGCTCGTCCCCACGATCGATCGAGGCCTTGAGCGACTCCATCAGCTCCTTGGCCACAGACACCGGCAGCATCTTGCTGGCCTTCTTCTTCCAGATCACGAAGCCGCAGCCCGGGTCCTCCTTGGACCAGCAGGAGTAGCCCTTGCGGTTCTCCACCACCTCGCGGCCACACACGGGGCACGGACCGAGCTTGGCGCGCTCGATCTGCACGCCCTTGAGCTTGTCCAGCTCCGCAACCGTCTCGGAGATGAACTTCGAGATGTCCTTCATGAAGGCCGGGCGAGAGTCCTCACCGCGCTCGATCAGGCCCAGGCGGCGCTCCCAGTCGCCGGTCAGGCCGGGCGAGGTGAGCTGGTGCTCTCCGAGCAGGCGGATCACCTGGACGCCCTTCTCGGTGGCGATCA